>NZ_JBEXTX010000075.1:0-40767 GCF_040614175.1 Amycolatopsis sp. NPDC006131 | reverse complement strand
GGCCTCGCGGTCGCGGCGCTCGACGACGCCGTGCTCGGGCACGGGCTCAAGGGCGTGGAGATCTCCTCGCACGCCCCCGGCGTGGAGCTCTCCGACCGCGCGCTGGACCCGCTGTGGCAGCGGGCCGCCGAGCTGGACGCGGTGGTGTTCCTGCACCCCTGGGGGTGCACTTTGGACGAACGGCTGGACCGCTGGTACCTGTCCAACTCGGTGGGGCAGCCGGTCGAGCACGCGGTCGCGTTGTCGCACCTGGTGTTCGGCGGGGTGCTCGACCGGTTCCCTGGCCTGCGCCTGATCGCCGCGCACGGCGGCGGCTACCTGCCGCTGTGCCTGGGGCGGGCCGACCACGCCTGGCACCACCGCCCGGACGCGCGCGGGTGCGCCGAGCCGCCGAGTTCGTACCTGCCGCGGCTGTGGTTCGACTCGCTCGTCTACACGCCCGGCGCCCTGCGCGGCCTCGTCGCCGCCGCCGGCGCGGACCGGGTGCTGCTCGGCTCGGACTACCCGTTCGACATGGGGGTCGCCGACCCGGTCGCGCGGGTGCGCGCCGCCGGGCTCGACCCGGCCGCCACCGCCGCCGTCACCGGCGGCAACGCCCAGCGCCTCGGCCTCCTGCCCGCGGCGGTGGCCGCCCGCTCCTGACGTTCTCCCCCGCCTTCAACGAGGAAGGAATCCCATGACCACCACGTCCACCACCGGCAGGCCGGTGGCGCTGCGCCGCGCCGCGGTCGCCAGCACCGTCGGCAGCGCGGTCGAGTTCTACGAGTTCACCATCTACGGCTTCCTGGCGGTCGTGTTCGGGCCGCTGTTCTTCCCCTCCGGCGACGCCGCGGCCTCGACGCTGTCCGCGCTCGCGGTGTTCGGCGGCGGTTACCTGGCGCGGCCGCTCGGCGGGATCCTGTTCGGCGCGCTGGGCGACCGGATCGGACGGCGGTCGGTGCTGATGGCCACCATCTTCCTGATGGGCGGCGCGTCCACGCTGATCGGCGTGCTGCCCACCTACGCGCAGGCCGGTCTGGTGGCTCCGCTGGCCCTGCTGGTGCTGCGGCTGGTGCAGGGCCTGTCCGCGGGCGGCGAGTTCACCGGGGCGCAGACCTACATCGTGGAGATGGCGCCGCCGCGGCGGCGGGGCGCGCTGGGGTCCCTGCCCGCGCTCGGGATCGGCCTCGGGTTCGGCGTCGCCTCGCTCGTCGTTGCGCTGCTGAGCACGGTGCTGACCGCGGAGCAGCTGAGCGACTGGGGCTGGCGGTTGCCGTTCCTGCTGTGCCTGCCGCTGACGATCGTGTGCTTGTTCCTGCGCCTGCGACTGGAGGATTCGCCGCAGTTCACCGAGATCGTGGCGAAGGCGGAGCGGACCCGGACCCCGGTGCGGGACGTGCTGCGCGGGCACCTGCCCGACGTGCTGCGGGTCGCGGCGCTCACCGTCGCCACCCTCGGCCCGGGTTTTCTCGCCAAGCTGTACCTGGGCATCCACCTGGTGCAGGTCAAGGACTTCCGCCCGGCCACCGTCTACGGTCTGCTCGGCGTGGTGCTGCTGGCGACGGCGGCGCTGTTCCCGGTGATGGGGCAGGTCAGCGACCGGCGCGGGCGCCGGCCGATCGCGCGTGCCGGGTTCGCCGCGTTCGCCGTGCTGTCGCTGCCGCTGTTCCTCGTCGTCGACGGGACGTCCAGCCTGGCGGTGATCCTGCCGGTGGTGCTGGTGTTCGCCGCGATCGAACCGTTCGTCTCCGCCGCCGTCTACACGACCTTCGCCGAGCTGTTCCCCGCCCGGACCCGTTACACCGGCACGTCGATCGGCTTCAACCTCGGCACCATCGTGGCCGCCGGGCTCGGCCCGTTCCTCTGCGGGCAACTGGTCGCGTGGACCGGCTGGGGCGCGGCGCCGGGGCTGTGGGGCACCGCGTGCGCCCTGCTCGGCCTGCTCGTGATCGCCATGACGAGGGAGACCGGCCGGGCCGGTCTGGCCCGCTGAGAAAGGCCTTCCATGACCAGGATCGTCGACCTGTCGGTGCCGCTGCGGGCGGGCATCGCCTCCGACCCGCCGGGCCTGCTGCCCGAGATCGACTACTACTCCCACGCCGAGACCGCGCAGGAGGTGGTCTCGTACTTCCCCGGGGCCACGGTGGACGACCTGCCGGACGGCGAAGGCTGGGCAATCGAGCGCCTGCGCGTCACCACGCACAACGGCACGCACCTGGACGCGCCCTACCACTTCGCGTCCACGATGGACGGTGGCGCGCGGGCCGTCACGATCGACGAGGTGCCACTGGAGTGGTGCCTGCAGCCCGCGGTGAAGCTGGACTTCCGGCACCTGCCCGACGGGTACGTGGCGACCGCCGCCGACGTCGAGGCCGAGCTGGCGCGGATCGGTCACGACCTGCGGCCGCTGGAGATCGTGGTGGTCAACACGGCGGCCGGAGCCCGGTACGGGCAGGACGACTACGTCTCCGCCGGGTGCGGCATGGGCCGGGAGGCGACGCTGTACCTGCTGGAGCGCGGCGTGCGGCTCACCGGGACCGACGCGTGGAGCTGGGACGCGCCGTTCGTCCACACCGCACAGCGCTACGCGCGCGAGCGGGACCCGTCGGTGATCTGGGAGGGCCACCGCGCGGGCCGCGACATCGGCTACTGCCACCTGGAGAAGCTGCACGGCCTGGAGGACCTGCCCAGCGACGGGTTCTCCATCGCCTGCTTCCCGGTCAAGATCCACGCCGCGTCCGCGGGATGGACGCGCGCCGTGGCGATTTTCCACGAGTGAAGGAGAACTGTTCGTGAGCGTCGTGATCACGGTCGCGCCGACCGGCCCGATCGCCACCAAGTCCGACAACCCGCACCTGCCCACGCAGCCGGAGGAGATCGCCGACGCCGTGGCCGCGGCCTACTCGGCCGGGGCGGCGGTCGCGCACATCCACCTGCGCGACGCCGACGGACGGCCGACGGCCGACCCGGACACCGCGCGCCGCACGATGGACCTCATCGCGCAGCGGTGCCCGATTCTGGTCCAGCTCTCCACCGGGGTGGGGCTGACGGTGCCGTTCGAAGAGCGCGCCGCGCTGGTCGAGCTGCGGCCCCGGATGGCGACGTTGAACCCGTGCAGCATGAGTTTCGGGGCGGGCGAGTTCCGCAACCCGCCGGACGCGGTGCGGCGGCTCGCGTCCCGGATGCGGGAGCTGGGCGTGAAACCGGAACTGGAGGTCTACGACACCGGCCACCTGGACGCCTGCCTGCGGCTGCGGGACGAGGGCCTGCTCGACGACGAGCCGATGCAGTTCTCCCTGGTGCTGGGCGTCGCCGGGGGGATGGCCGCCACCCCGGAGAACCTGCTGACGATGGTGCGGCGCCTGCCCGAGGGCGCGGTCTGGCAGGTGATCGCGATCGGCCGGGCGAACCTGCGGCTGACCGCGATGGGGCTCGCCCTGGGCGGCAACGCGCGCGCCGGCCTGGAGGACACGCTGTACCTGCGCAAGGGCGAACTCAGCCCGGGGAACCTGCCGCTGGTGGAGCGCACGGTCCGGCTCGCGCGGGAGCTCGACCTGAGCGTGGCCGGCGTCGAGGAGACCGCGCGGCTGCTCGGCCTCCACCCGGAGCCCGCCAAGACCTGAAACGCGGTATGGTCGTCCGCATGTCAGGACAACCGCGTACCGGGTCGTACCGGGAGCGCAACTCCACGGCCGACCGCGCCCTCGACATCCTGATGATGTTCACCGACGAGGAGCGGGTGCTCTCCGGCGCCGCCGTCGCCGCCCGCCTGGAGGTCGCCCGCTCCACCGCCTACCGCTACCTGCAGAGCCTGGTCGCCAGCCGGTTCCTGGAGGAGGCTCCGGGCGGCGGCTTCCGGCTGGGCCTGCGCGTGCTGGAACTCGGCCGCATCGCCCGCCGTTCCTACGGGCTGTCCGAGGCCGCCGCGCCGGTGATGGCCAAGCTGAGCGAAGCGGTGCGGGAAACGGTGTTGCTGACCCGTCGCGTCGGCGAGCTGGTCGTGTGCGTCGACCGCGAGGAACCACCCGCGCACCACGTCCGCCTGTCCTACGAACGCGGCAGCACCCTCCCGCTCAACGCCGGGGCGTCCGCCCTCGTGCTGCTGGCGTGGAGCGATCCGGACGAGGCCCGCGCGGTGCTGAAGTCGGCGCCCCTGCAGCGGTTCACCCCGGCGACGCTGACCGACGTCGACGCCGTGATGCGGCGCCTGGCGGAGATCCGGGAGCAGGGCTTCTCCGTCACCCGCGGCGAACTCGACCCCGACGTGCTCGGCATCGCCGCGCCGATCCGGGACGACGAGGACCGGGTGGTCGCCGCGATCAGCGTCGCGGCCCTGGCCTCGCGGGTGCCGAAGAAGCGCGAGGCGCCGATCGTGGAGCAGGTGCGGTCGGCGGCCGCCGAGATCGGCGGCCGCCTCGCCCTGATGAACGGCTGACCGGTCAGCTTTCGGCGCGCACCCGGTTGACGAGCGTGCCGATCCCCTCGACCGAAACCGTGATCTCGTCGCCGTCGCGCAGGAACACCTGCGGATCGCGGCGGAAACCCACGCCGCCCGGGGTGCCGGTCAGGATGACGTCCCCGGGGAGCAACGTGGTGAACTCCGAGATCGCCGCGATCAGCGTGGGGATGCCGAAGATCAGCCGGGAGGTGTCCGAACTCTGCAGTTCGCGCCCGCCCAGCACGGTGGTCACGCGCGCGGCCGTGAGGTCCGCCTCGGCCGGGGTGACCAGGTACGGCCCGAGCGGCGTGGAGCGGTCCCACGCCTTGCCCGGCAGCCACTGGTGCGTCTTGTACTGGTAGTCGCGCATGGTGACGTCGTTGGCCACGCAGTAGCCGAGCACGTGGTCCACGGCCTTCTCCGGCGGGATCCGCCGGCCCGCCTTCCCGATGACGACCGCCAGCTCGGCTTCGTAGTCGACCTGGGCCGACTCCGGCGGCAGCACGATGTCGTCGTACGGGCCGATCAGGCTCGAGGCGAACTTGGTGAACAGCACCGGGTAGGTGGGCAGGTCGCGCCCGGTTTCGCCGACGTGCGCGTGGTAGTTGAGGCCGACGCACACGATCTTGTCCGGGTTCGGCACCGGCGGGCACACCCGCGCCGCGGCCACCGGGACGGCCTCGGCGGGCCGTTCGCGGGCCGCCGACAGCACGTCGGACGGGGTGTCCCGGCCCAGCTCCGACAGCCCGTCGAGCGGGATCAGCCGGTCCCCCTCGACCCGGCCGACTCGCCGGGCGCCGCCGAATTCGTAGGTCGCGTACGGCATGGCCGCCTCACTGCCCTTCCGAGGTGGTGCGCCAGCTCGCGAGCTGACCGCCCCACAGGTTCACGCTGCGCGGCACCGGATCCCACCGGCGCGGCACGTAGGTGACGCGGTCGTCGTGGAACTTCTCCATCTCCGCGGACAGCTCCACGTGGTTGCCCGCCGGATCGTCGAAGAACACGAACAGGTTGTTGCCCGGCCCGTGCCGCCCGGGACCCCACACCACGTCCACGCCCTCGTCGGTCAGCCGGTCGCACCAGGCCTTGAAGTCCGCCCACTCGGCGAGGTCGTAGGAGTAGTGGTCGAGCTGTCCCGGCCGGCCGCCGGCGACGACGGCGAGGGTGTGGTGGTCGCGGTCGCTGCGCAGCCACGCGAACCGGCCGTCGGCAAGCTGGTCGGAGATGCGGAACCCGGCGATCCCCACGTAGAACTCGGCCATCGCGGCGACGTCGCGCGTGGACAGGGTGACGTGCTGGTACTTGACCGGGCGGCGGCCGGTGTCGGCGGCGTGCTCACCGCCGCGGCGCACCGGGCCGTGGAAGTGAACCGTGTTGCCGTCCGGGTCGGTGCAGACCAGGCCCGGCTCACCGGTGACCGCTTCGGTCAGGTACGCCTCGTCCAGCGTGCTGACGTGGTGACCGGCCGCGGTGAGCCGTTTCTCCAGTCCCGCCAGGCCGTCCGGGTCGCGGACCTCGAAGGCGATGTGGTCCAGGCCCGCTTCGCCGGGCAGGAGGTCGAGCACGTGGTGGCCGCTCCCCCATCCCAGGCGCCGGCCGCCGCCGGGCAGGTCGTCGTGCGGCACCAGGCCGAGGACCCGGCCGTAGAAGTCGGTGGTGGACGCCACGTCGGGGACGCGCAGGCCCAGGTGGGACACCGCGGTCCGGCGCAGACTGCCCGCGGCGCCGGGCTCGGCGAGAATCACGCGTTCGGGTGTGGGCACGGGTTTCTTCCTCTCTCCACTGTGGATGGTCAGGCGACCGGTTCGGGAACGGGGCGGCGCGCCAGGCGCAGCGGGCCGGCCAGCGCGGGCGGCTCGGCGGGCCGCCAGGCGGCGGCGACGAACCGGTCCGGCCGCAGCAGGACGACCCGGCCCCGGTAGCCGGCGAGCTCGGCGTCCAGCCCGCCGTCGACGTCGACGAGGACGCGGTGCCCCCGGGTGGACGGCATCCGGTCGTCCACCGCCACTTCCGCGACGGCCGGCGCGAGCGGGCCGGCGAGCGCCGCCGCCTCCCCCGGATCGACCCCGACCCCGAGCAGGGCCCACCCGGTGCCGAGAACCTCGTCGAGCAACCGGATGCGGTGCGCGGCGGTGTCGAACACCCGCGGCTGGCCGATCATCCGCCCGGCGAGCCCGGGTTCCCCCGCCAGCAGGCCTTCGGTGTAGACGTGCGGCGGGCGGTACCGCATGTGCTCGAAGTACGCGCGGCCGTGCTCGGTGCGCATCGCGGCGCCGATGAGCCGGTCCCGCTGCCGGGCGAGCCGGGGACTGGTCGTCATCACCACCCGGCCCAAGCGGGCCGAGAGCCGGACCGTCGCCTCGACGTGCGGGCGCCGCTCGGTCTCGTAGGTGTCCAATGCGGACTCGCCGAGCCGCCCGGCGAGCACGTCGGCGATCTTCCAGGCCAGGTTCGCCGCGTCCCGCACCCCGGAGTTGAGCCCCTGCCCGGCGAAGGGCGGCATCATGTGCGCGGCGTCGCCGAGCAGGAAGACGGGGCCGTCGCGCCACCGGTCGGCGACCACGGCGTTGAACCGGTAGTTCACGGCCCGCTCGACCTGGCCGGGCGTGATGTCGCGGTAGGGGGCCAGCAGGCGGCGCACGAGCGCGAAGTCCGGCCGCTGTCCCGGGCTGCCTTCGCCCGGGTGCAGCAGGAACTCGTAGCGGCACCGGCCGTCCCGCCCTGGCACGATCACGTGCGGGCGCGCCGGATCACCGTGATGCATCCCGTACCGCTGGTCGTGGTGGTCGCCGAGCACGTCGGCCACCAGCCACACCTCGTCGTGGCTGCGCCCGGTCATGCCGATCCCCAGCAATTCGCGGACGGTGGAGCGGCCCCCGTCGCAGCCCAGCACGTACCGGGCCCGGACCAGCGACGTCGTGCCGTCGTCCTGCCGGCACCGCAGTCCGGTCCGGCCGTCGGGGCACCCGGCGAGGCCGGTGACCGTCGTGCTCATCCGGACTTCGGCGCCCGGGGCTTCGACGAGGTGGCCGTGCAGTTCGCGTTCCAGGTCGGGCTGGGCGAAGGGGTTCTTGAACGGGTACCCGTGCCGGAACGGCCACGGGCTGCCCGCGTGGAAGACGGGACGGCCGGTCGCGTCGTAGTACCTGGTCCCGGTGCCGGGAACGATGATGCGCAGCAGACGGCCGGCGAGCCCGGCCGACTGGTACACGCGCAGCGCCTCGTCGTCGATGCTGATCGCCTTCGGCTCGTCGCTGGTGCGCGGTTCGCGCTCCAGGACCACCACGTGGACGCCGCGGGCGGCCAGCAGCGCCGCCGCGGTCATGCCCACCGGCCCGGCCCCGACGACCGCCACCTCGCAGTCGGTCTCCGCGGCGGGCGGCGGTTGCTGTGTCTGCACGAAGTCTCCTCCCTTCCCCAGGTGGTGCTCGTTCACGCTAAGCCACCAGTGTCCTGGATACAAGAACTTGTGTTGCGCTTTTCAGGACAGTACCGTCGGCGGGACAGCGCCGGAGAAGACAAGGAGCTCCCCTGTGAGTTCGGAACAGCTCGAGCAACTGAAGAAGAACCTCCGTGAAGGCCCGCTCGACATCGGCGGACCGGTCGCCGAGACCCGGCGGATGTTCGAGGCGATCCACGCCGATCTCCCGGTCCCCGACGACGTGCGGCTGTCCGAGACCAGGCTCGGCGCGGTGCCCGCCCTCGCCGCCGAGCCGGCCGGGGCGGCCCGCGACGCCGCGATCCTCTACCTGCACGGTGGCGCCTACGTCGTGGGCAGCTCGCGCAGCGCACGCGCGGTGGTCGCGGCGCTGGCCGCGCAGGCGGGCTGCCGGGCCGTGGCCGCGGATTACCGCCTCGCCCCGGAACATCCGTTCCCGGCGGCCGTCGGCGACGCGCTCGCGGCTTACCGCGCCCTGCTGGACCAGGGGATCGACCCGGGCCGCCTCGCGCTGGCCGGCGACTCCGCCGGCGGCGGGCTGGCGATCGCGACGCTGGTCGCCGCACGCGACGAGGGACTGCCGTTGCCCGCCGCGGCCGCGGTCTTCTCCCCCTGGGCCGACCTGACCCTGTCGGCCGGCTCGCTGATCAGCAAGGCCGACGCCGACCCGGCCCTCACGGCGCGGTCGCTGAGCACCCGCGCCGCGGACTACCTCGGCGGGCAGGACCCGCGCACGCCGCTGGCCAGCCCGGTGTTCGCCGACCTGACCGGCCTCCCGCCCCTGCTGATCCAGGCAGGCACGGCGGAGATCCTGCTGGACGACGCGGTCGGCCTGGCCGCCGCGGCGGCGCGCGCCGACGTGGACGTGGACCTGCAGATCCGGGCGGAGATGCCGCACGTGTGGCAGACCTTCGCCGCGTTCCTCGACGAAGGCATGCAGGCGCTGACCGCGGCGGCGGCCTTCCTCGTGTCCCGTTTCGACTGACAGGCGGTGTGCTGATGACCGACTACGACGTGGTGGTGATGGGGGCGGGCGTGGCCGGGCTGGGGCTCGGCGCCCGGCTCAAGGCCCGCGGGCAGCACGACTTCCTCGTGCTGGAGCGGGCCGCGGAGGTGGGCGGCACGTGGCGCGACAACACCTACCCCGGGTGCGCGTGCGACGTGCCGTCGCACCTGTACTGGTACTCCTTCGACGAGGAGCCGCCGGACTGGAGCCGGATCTACCCGAGCCAGGGCGAGGTGTTCGCGCGGCTGCGGGAGTTCGCCGAACGCACCGGCGTCCTCGGGCACGTCCGGCTGAACACGCGGGTCGTCGCGGCGGACTGGGACGAGGCGGACCTGCACTGGCGGGTGACGACCGCGGACGGCGGCACGATCACCGCGCGCGTGTTCGTCTCCGCCTGCGGGCAGCTGGCGGAACCCAGCTACCGCGGCATCGCCGGGCGCGAGCGGTTCACCGGCGTTTCCTTCCACTCCGCTCGCTGGCGCCACGACGTCGACCTGACCGGCAAGCGAGTCGCCTGCGTCGGCAGCGGCGCCAGCGCCGCGCAGCTGATCCCCGAGATCGCCGCGGTCGCGGCGAAACTGACCGTGTTCCAGCGCTCGGCGCCCTACGTGCTGCCCCGCGAGGACCGCCCGTACACCGAGGCGGAGCTGCGGGCGTTCCGGGAGGACCCGGAGGCGCTGGCCAAGAGCCGCGCCGAACAGTACGCCGAACGGGAGCGGCAGTTCTGGGCGCTGGAGCCGGGTTCGGACGTGGCGCGCGAGACCGTGCGGATCGCGCGCGAGCACCTGGAGGCACAGGTCGCCGATCCGGTGCTGCGCGAGAAGCTGTGGCCCGGCTACGCGTTCGGCTGCAAGCGCCCCGTCATCAGCGACGAGTACCTGCCCGCGTTCACCCGGCCCAACGTGGACCTCGTGACCGCGGGGGTCGCCGGGGTGGAACCGGACGGCGTGCGGGACGCCACCGGCGCGCTGCACCCGGTGGACGTGATCGTGTACTCGACCGGGTTCGAGTCACTGAAGTTCCTCAACGGGCTGCGCGTCACCGGCCGCGGCGGGACGGACCTGCACGAGCAGGCGTGGCGCGAGTCGCCGCAGGCCTACCTCGGGATGGCGGTGCCCGGCTTCCCGAACTTCTTCATCCTCTACGGGCCGAACACCAACCTCAACCACAACTCGATCATCGCCATGCTGGAGGCCCAGTACGACTACCTGCTGCAGGCCTTCGCGCGGCTCGGCCCGGACGCCCCGGCCCTGGACGTGCGCCCGGAGGTGGTGGCGGCCTACAACGACCGGCTGCAGCAGGACCTCGCCCGCAGCGCGTTCGCCACCGGGTGCTCGAGCTGGTACGTCGGCGAAGGCGGGCGGGTGGTGACCAACTGGTGGGGCACGGTCGACGCGTACAAGGCCCGCACGGCGCGGTTCGACCCGGCCGAGTACCGCACGGTCGGTTCCCCGGCCTGACCGGGCGAACACGCGGAAGGAGCCGCCCAGGCACGCCTGGGCGGCTCCTTCCGTCATGCCTGGTGCCGGTAGAACGTCCGCTGCTCGGTGAACGTGCGCACCGACTCCAGACCGCCGAGCCGGCCGAACCCGGACGCGCCGAGCCCGCCGAAGGGCACGTGCGGCTCGTCCCCGACCGACGGACCGTTGAGGTGCACCGCGCCGGTGCGCAACCGCCCGGCCAGGCGCTCCGCCGCCGCCGCGTCCGCCGTGATCACGCTGGCGATGAGGCCGTACTCGGAGGAGTTCGCGAGCGCGACCGCCTCCTCGTCGCCGGCCACCGGATGCACCGACACCACCGGGGAGAAGGCCTCCTCGGTCCACAGGCGACAGTCCGGGCCCACGCCGGTGAGCACGGTCGGGCGGGCGAGACCGCCGTCGACGTCGGGGCCGCCCGACCGGACGCGCGCACCCTTGCCGACCGCGTCGGCGACCAGCGCGCGGAACCGCTCCGCGGCCCGCCCGTCGATCAGCGGCCCCAGATCGGTGCGCTCGTCGCGGGGATCCCCGGTCACCAGGGCTTCGGCCGCCGCGGACAGGCGCGCCACCAGTTCTCCGGCGCGGTCGGCGTGCACGATGATGCGGTCAGTGCACATGCACACCTGCCCGCTGTTGGCGAACGACGCGGTGACCAGCGCCGGGGTCCACGCTTCCAGATCCGCGTCGGCGCGCACGATGGTGGCGTTCTTGCCGCCCAGCTCCAGCACGGACGGAGTCAGGGCACGGCCGGCCAGTTCCGCGATCGACCGGCCCACCGGCGTGGAGCCGATGAACACCACCCGCCGCACGTCCGGATGCGCGATCATCGCGGCCGTCACCTCCGGCCCGGCAGCGGCGTCGGTCGTGACGACGCCGACCACGCCCGCGGGCAGGCCGGCCTCGTGCAGCGCGCCGGCCAGCAGGTGCCCCGCGGCGATCGGCGCGTGCTCGCTGGGCCGCACCACCACCGCGTTGCCCACGGCGAGAGCGATGGCGATCGAGCGGGCGCAGAGGATCACCGGCGCGTTCCACGGCACCAGGGCGAGCACAACCCCGGCCGGCTCGCGCCGCGAGAACGTGACGGTCCCCGGGTCGTGGGAGGGCAGGATCTCCCCCGTGGCGACGGTGACCAGGCCCGCCGCCTCCCGCAGGGTCGCCGCCGCCTCCCGCACGTTCATGTCGGCCCACCCGCGGACCGCGCCCGTCTCCAGGGCCAGCGTGTGCCGGTGGGCGTCCAGGTCGCGTTCGAGGATGTCCGCGGCCGTCAGCAGGACGCGCCGCCGTTCGCCGACGCCGGTCGCGGCCCAGGCCCGCTGCGCTGCCGCGGCGGCTGTGACGGCGGCTTCCGCGTCGCGCGCGGTCGCCGCGGCGACGGTCGCCACCGGTTCGCCCGTCACGGGCGAGATGTCGGGAAAGGTGCCACCGGCGGCCGGGTGGTGCTCTCCGCCGTACCAGAGCGGGGTGAGGGTGTCAGTGCGCACGGGTCACGCTCCGAAGACCAGGACGGGCTTGATCGTTTCGCCCGACGCGGCATCCCGCGCGGCGGTCTCGATGTCGGCGAACGGGTAGCGCCGGATCAGCCGGTCCAGCGGGAACCGGCCCGCCCGGTGCAGGGCGATCAGGTGCGGCACGAACGACTCGGGCTCGCTGTCGCCGAGGGTCACCCCGACGATCCGCCGTCCGGGCAGCAGAGCGTTGACGTCGAAGGCGGCGGTGGACCCGGCGTGCGGGGCGCCGATCACCGCGCAGGTGCCGCGCACCGCGAGCGCTCCGATCAGCCCTTCCAGAACGGCGACGTTGCCGGTGGTCTCGATCGCGAGGTCCACCCCGGCGCCGCCGGTGCGGTCGAGCAGGTCCTGCCTAAGGTCCTGCCCGGTCGCGTGAACGGTCTCGGTCGCGCCGAGCGAACGAGCCAGGTCCAGCCGGGACGGCACCCGGTCGACGACGATGATCCGCTCCGCCGCCGTGGACGCGGCGGCCATGACGGCGGCGAGCCCGACCGCGCCGGCGCCTGCCACGACGAGCGAGGCGCCCGGCCGCGGCCGCAGCACGTTGAGCACCGCGCCCGCGCCGGTCTGGAAACCGCAGCCCAGCGGCGCCAGCGTGATCAGCTCGTCGTCGGAGGTGTCCGGAGGCAGCGGGATCACACTGCGTTCGTCGGCGATCGCCATCTCCGCGAAGGACGACTGCCCGAAGAAGTGCGCGTGCAGCGGCCGGCCGGCGGCGTCCCGGACGGTGGGCGAGCCGTCGGCGCGCGCCCCGCCCAGCAGATTGGCCGTCAGGTGCTGCGCGCAGTACGCGGGGTGGCCGGACCGGCACGCGGCGCACCGGCCGCACGAGGTGAAGGTGAGCAGCACCCGCTCCCCCGGGCGCACCCGGGTGACGTGGCCGCCGGTCGCGACGACCTCGCCCGCGCCCTCGTGCCCGAGTATGCCGGGCAGCGGGAACGGGATGACGCCGGAGCGGACGCTGAGATCGGTGTGGCACATCCCGGCTGCCCGCATCCGCACGAGGACTTCGCCGGGCCGCAGGTGGTCCAGGTGGACGGTGGTGAGCCGGAACGGACTGTCCGGACCGGACACCACCGCGGCCGAGGTCACTACGGGCATCGTCGCCCCTCCAGAGTAGCTGAGTCCTGATTATCAGGTCTTGTATCCTGTGATACGAGACTATACTGTGGCGAGCGCGGTCGATGTCCAGCCGCGCACCCGGTTCCCCGGTCCGCGCACTGACCCGGAAGGGCGGAAATGACCTCATCACTCGTCGACGTGCACTCCCACTTCGTCACCGGCGACTACATCGCGGCGGCCCGGCAGGCGGGGCACGACGTTCCCGACGGCATGCCCGGGTGGCCGTCCTGGTCGGCGGAGGAGCACCTGCGGCTGATGGACGACGCCGGGATCGGCCAGGCACTGCTGTCGATCTCCTCCCCCGGTGTCCACTTCGGAGACGACGACACCGCCAGGGACGTGGCCCGGCACGTCAACGACTTCGGCATCGCGGTGGCCGCGGCGCACCCCGGCCGCTTCGGCCTGTTCGCGTCCCTGCCGCTGCCCGATGTGGACGGCGCGATCGCCGAGATCCGCCGGGTCCGCGCCGAAAGCGGGGTCGCCGGGTTCTCGGTGATGTCCAACGCGCACGGCGTGTACCTGGGCGACCCGCGGTACGCGCCGCTGTGGGCCGAACTCGACCGGCACGAGGCCGTGTTGTTCGTGCACCCGACGAAACCGCTCAACGCGGACGCGGTCGCGCTGGGACGGCCGCTGCCGATGATCGAGTTCCCGTTCGACACGGCCCGCACCGTCGTCGACCTGATCTTCGCCGGCGTCCTGCTCCGCCACCCGCGCATCCGGTTCGTGTTCACGCACAGCGGCGGTGTCCTGCCGCTGCTGATGGACCGGGTGGAACTGTTCCGCGGCAGGGCGCTCGGCATCGGCGACGGCGATCCCGCGGAGAGCGCCCGCATCCAGCTCGGCAAGCTGTGGTTCGACTGCGCCGGCACTCCCATGCCGACCGCGCTGTCCACACTCGCCTCCGTCGTGGGCACCGACCGGTTGCTCTTCGGCACCGACTACTGCTTCACCCGGCCCGCCCAGGTGCTGGCCGGGATCGGCGAGATCGAAAAGGCGGGCGCCTGCCCGGCCGGTGGCAGCTGGCTCGATCTGTTCCGCCGCAACACCAAGGCCCTGCGCTAGCCGGCCCCGACCTGTTCGCTTGCACAAGGAGGTCCAAGTGAGCACCACGCCCACCACCGTCGGCCACGGCGCGGCCAGGGTCACCGTGACCCGGACGTCGCCCGCGATCATGCTGCTGTGCGGCGCGGCCCTGATCTTCGAGGGCTACGACATCTACGTCTTCGGTGTCGCCGTGCCCTCGCTGCTCCAGCACCCCGGGTGGACGCTGAGCCCGGGCTACGCCGGGGTGATCGGCTCGGCGGCCGTGTTCGGCATGCTGCTCGGCGCGCTCGTCGCCGGCATGTTCACCGACATCATCGGCCGCCGCCGCATCTACCTGGCCACCGTCACCGTCTTCTCGCTCGGCATGCTGCTGTGCGCCGTGGCGCCCACCCCCGAAGTGCTGCTCGTCGGCAGGCTCATCGTGGGCATCGGCGGCGGCGGGTTCATGCCCACGGCACTGTCCATGGTCGTCGAGTTCTCGCCGGAGGGCAGGCGCAACCTCAACGTCTCCCTCGCCCTCGTCGGAGTGGGGCTCGGCGGCATCCTCTCGGCGTTGCTGGGCATCTGGCTGGTGCCGGCCTGGGGCTACCGCGCGCTGTTCTGGATCGGGGTGCTGCCCCTGCTGATCCTGCTGCCGTTCGCGCTGCGCAGGCTGCCCGAGTCCGTGTCGTTCCTGGTCTCGAAAGGACGGATCGCGGCCGCGCGCGAGCAGATCCACCGGTTCCGGCTGCCGCTGGAGCTCACCGAGATCCCGGGCGCGCAGCCGGTCACGGGGCGGGAGCGCCCGTTCGCCGCGGCCGGGTCGCTGTTCGGGCGACGGCACCTGCGCGCCACCGTGGTCTTCTGGATCGGCACGGCACTGTGCCTGCTGCTGATGTTCGGCACCAACACGTGGCTGCCCTCGCTGATGATGAAGTCCGGGTACGGCATCAGCTCCGCGCTGTCGTTCCTGGTGTTCCTCAACCTCGGCGCGGTCCTCGGTTCGCTCGCCGGCGCGGCCGTCGCCGACCGGGTCGGCCCCAAGTACGTGGTGATCGCCGGTTTCTGCTCCGCGGCGCTGGCGCTGGCCGCGCTGTCCCAGCAGCCCGCGCCCGCCCTGGTGTACCTGCTGGTGGTCTTCGTCGGCGCGGGCGGGGCGGGCACGCAGAACCTGCTCAACTCCTACATGGCCACCTACTACCCGCCGTCCAACCGCGGCAGCGGGCTCGGGCTGGCGCTCGCGTTCGGCCGCATCGGCGGGGTGGTGGGCCCGATCTACGGCGGCCTCATCGTCGCCTCCGGCGCAGGCACCGCCACCGGGTTCCTGGCCTTCGCGCTCGCCCCCGTGGTGGCCGCGCTGGTGCTGACCTTCGGGCCCCGCGTCCCCGGGCGGGCCGCGTCGTGACCGCGGTGCTCACCGGCCACGAGCACCAGCTCGTGCACCAGATGGACGCCGTCGACGAACTCCTGACCCGGACCGCCGACCCCCACCACCGGCGCATCCTGCTGAACTTCCGGCAGCACGTCCTGCTCGAAGTGGCCGGGCGCCACCACGAGTTCCTGACACCGGCGATGATGGCCGCCGAGCCGGTCTACCGGCTGAGCGAAGGCCGGGCCGGCATCGTGCTCAGCGGGCTGGAGGAGATCGGGCGGTTCTACGACGAGGTGCGGCGGGCGGAAGCCCTCGTGCTGTGGACGACCGCGCTCCGGCCCGCCGTCGCGGACTGGGGTTTCGCCGCCGAGGCCTGGTTCCACCGCCAGCTGCCCGGCCGCTTCCTGGCCCGCGCCGGCGCCGACGTGGACGATCCGGCGGCGACCTACCTGGTCAGCTGCCGCGCGGCCTTCATCTGGCCGTACGACGAGCAGGGCAGGCTCGAAGGCGAGCACGTGTACGAGGATCCGGGCAGCGTCGCGACGCGGAAGCTGACGCCCGCAGAGGTGATCACCCCGGGACGGGCGGCCGAGCTGCTCGCCCCCGTGATCGCCGCCCACCCCGGCCCGGGCTGAGCCAGCCGCTCACCGGGCTGACGCCCGCCCCGCTCACCGGGTGAGCAGGGCGGGCGTCAGGCGCTCCAGCTCCGCCAGTGCCGCGGCCACCGCGGCATCACCGCGCGCGCCCGGCCGGGTGACCGTCAGGATCTTGCGCCGCGGCTCCTCCGCGCACGTCAGCCGGACCACCGGGGCGGTCTCGGGGACCCGGGCCAGCCTCGGCACCAGCGCCACCCCGAGCCCGTGCGCCACCAGCGCGATCGTCGCCTCCCAGTTGACCGCGTCGTGGGCGACCGGCGGGGTGAAGCCGGCCGCGCCGCAGGCGGACAGGACGTGGGTGCGGCACGTGCACGGCGCGCCGGGCACGATCCACGGCTCGTCCGCGGCCTCGGCGAGCTCCACCCGTTCCCGGGCCGCGAGCCGGTGGCCGGCCGGAACCAGCAGGTCGAACGGGTCGTCCAGCAGCGGACGCTGGTCGAACCGGGCCCGGTCGCGGGGCGGCTCGTCCGGTTTGGCCTCCACCACTGCCAGGTCCGCGTCGCCGTCGAACAGCAGGTCGAAGCAGTTCCCGGCCTCGGCCTCGCGGATCCGCGGGGTCAGCCGCGGGTGACGGGCGGCGAGCGCGGCGGCGGCCGGGGCGAGCAGCGCGCTCACCGCGCCCGGGAACCCGGCCAGCCGCAGCAGCCCGGCGGGCTGGTCGTCGTCGGCGCGCAGGTCCCGCTCGGCCACCTCCCAGCGCGCCTGGATCTCGTCCGCGTGCGCCAGGAGCCGTTGCGCCGCCGGTGTCAGCCGCACGCGGCGGCCGTGGGGTTCGAGCAGGGCCACCCCGAGCTCCCGCCCCAGCTGGCGGATCTGCTGCGACGCGGCCGACGGGGTGAAGTGCAGGGCCTCCGCCGCCGCCCGCACCGTGCCGTAGTGGTCCACCGCGCGGAGCACGTGGAGCCGCCGCAGGTCGATCATGTAGCTGATTCTTCACGGTCATGTCCGGAACCGCAACCTGGACCTACCCGGTCCGGCGACGCACGCTGGAACCAGGAGGTGCCCGCATGATCACCGTGTGGTTGTCGTTGTTCGCCGAAACCGTGGTGGCGACCGGAATCGCCGCCGCGCTCGTCCGCTGGTCCGCCCGCCGGTGAGGGCGATCTGGCTGGCGGTCGGCCTGGTGCTGCTGACCCTCAACCTGCGCGCGGCCATCACCGGCGTCCCGCCGGTGCTCGGCGAGCTGCGGGAGGAGTTCGGCCTCACCGGCGTCGAGGTCAGCGTGCTCACCACCCTGCCGGAGCTGTGCGTGGGCCTGTTCTCCGCGCTCGCGCCCGCGCTGGCCCGCCGGATCGGCACCGAGGCGGCGATCACCGCGGCGCTCGTGGTGCTCACGGCCGGGCTCCTGCTGCGCGCGATCCCCGGCCGGGCGGCGTTGTTCGCCGGGACCGTGCTGGCCGGAGCCGGTGTCGCCACCGGCAACGTGCTGGTGCCCGCGGTCGTCAAGCACGCCTTCCCCGGCCGCGCGGGCACGTTCACCGGCCTGGCGATGATGCTGATGTCCGTCAGCGGCGCGGCCGCCGCGGGGTTGGCGGTGCCGCTGGAGCAGGCGGGCGGCTGGCGGCTCGCGCTCGTCGCGTGGGCGGTCCCGGCGCTCGTCGCGGCACTCGCGTGGGGCCCGCTCACCCGCCGTCGCGCCGCCGAAACAGTTCAGCAGGCCGCGGGTTCGCTGCTGCGCGAGCCGCTGGCCTGGTCGGTGATGGTGTTCATGGGCATGGCGTCGCTGATGTTCTACACGCTGACGTCGTGGCTGCCGCAGATCATGCGCGAGCACGGGTTCCCGGCCGCCACGGCGGGCACGATGAACTCGGTCATCATCGTCATCGGGATCCCGCTCGGGTTCGCCGTGCCGGTCCTCGCCGCCCGGATGCGGGACCAGCGGCCGCTCGTCGTCGCGGTGGCCGCGCTGATGGTCCTCGGACTGGGCGGCCTGCTGGTGGCGCCCGGGGCGGGGTGGCTGTGGACGGTGGTGTTCGGCGTCGCCACCGGCAGCGCGTTCCCGCTCGCCCTCACGCTGCTCAACCTGCGGTCCCCCACGGCGGAGATCACGGCGCGACTGTCGGGCATGGCGCAGTCCGGTGGTTACCTCCTCGCCGCCACCGGCCCGCTGACGTTCGGCCTGCTGCACACCACGACCGGCGGCTGGCACGCCTCCATCTGGCTGCTGCTCCTGCTGGTCGTGCCCGAGCTGGTGTGCGGGCTCGCCGCCGCGCGACCCGGCCTGCTGCGCCCGCCGGAGCCGGTGGTCACCTCCGCCGCGCCGCTGGCCTGATCACGGAGCGGATCCTCCCGGTGGCGCGGCCGTGGTCGCGGCGCGACGGCCGCGAGTTCGCCCGCCACGCCGGGACAGCCGAACCGGACGTCGTGGTGCCGTCCACGATCAGCGCCGGCGGCCGCACGATGGCGACGGTGCGGAGCTTCGTGGCGGGCCAGCTGCGCCGCGGAGCTGGTGACGGAGCTCATGTGCGGATCTCCGCATCGTTCCTGATCAAACCCGAGCCTGCTCGTCCACCTGAACGACGAGGAGCAGCTGCGGGGGACATCGCGCGCCGCTTCCTGGTGCCGATGCTCGCCCCGTCGGCGGCGTGAAATTTCCGATCTGGCACGCTATCCGGCCAGCGCTGTATCCATGCCGTGATGCCGACGGAAAGCTGCAACGTGCTGCCAAGCGAGCGCGGGCGAGACGGCCAGCGCGGTCCGAGCGGATGCGAGCCTGGGCAGGCCATGACTCTCATCCAGCCAATCCTCACCATGCTGCGACTCTTCGAGATCGTCGGAAAAGTACTCAAGGAGCGTCGCGCACAGATAGAGGTAGGCCGCAGCTTCGCGCCGCAGATCAGCGCCGTCACCCTCATCCGCCTCCGCCATCTCCTGCAACTGCTTCGACGCTACGAGCAACTTCCACACGCCGGCTCGGGCACGGCACCCTTCGAGCACCACGATGAACTTGTGAACCTCATGGGCACTTGCCGACTCCCTGGCGGCTCGCGAAAAGGCACCGATCTTCCGCTCGATTTCGTCCCACACGAGCGAATGGGTAGTTTCACCCAATCGCCGCGCTTCGCCACGCCGGTACAGCCGCAGAACCGCGCGCGCCACGCGGTAGAGCTCGCGGGGAACACCACCGCTCAAACAATGACAAAGCGCAACGTACGGTTGTGAAAGTCCCACCACACGACGGCTCAACCAGTTCTTGGTGTCCTGGATGTCGAACGGGGTCATGGCAATCATCGTGTGAAACGCGCTGTCCATCGCATCCCGCACCGGCACTCCGCGTCGCTCGAACGAGGTCAGCGCATCTTCGGACACGGACACGATGAACACGCAGCGTTCGACATCGAGAAACACGCCCTTGATGTCGTTGATGAACTTGTGCGCGGTCTCAGCATCAGCGACCTTGTCCACTTCGTCGATCACGATTGTGATCCCGTCGAATGCCCTGGAGCGGGCCAGCACCGAGCCCGCGTGGTTGGCGAAGTTCCGGAAACGATCAACCACTTCCGGATACGTGAGCGGTTGCTCCGCTTCCTGCACTGAGCGGTCCAATCCGAGGGAAATCCCCTTCACCGAGCTGAACTTCCCCGACCAACCCGCCGTACGGGTCTGCAGATACCGCACGTGTCGCAACTGCTCCTGTGCCAGGCGTCGCAGTGCCGTGAGATCACTTCCCAACCGGAGGAACTGCGGCGAGAAGTCGACCGGCCGCCTCTTGGTCACCGGTCGCCAGCGGGGTGTGAGGCTATCCAGGCCCAACACGGACAGGACCCGAGCCAGCGAGGTGAAGAACCTGGCAAGCAAGTCCGACCGCCGGAAATCTCGAAAGGTCACCTGTAGGCGCCCAGCCAGACCTCGCAGCAGCCTGCGAAAGCCCCATCCGCCGACACGCAACAGCGCGCCAAGCGCCCAACTGGCGGCAACCGCGCCTGCAAGTGCGACAAGCACCAGTGCCACCAACCGCTCGGGGGCCAAGCTCCCCGCCCAGTCGTAAACATCCTGCCGAGGAACCCCAATCGGGATGCGCAGCTGTTCGAAGTATTCGGCGAGAGCCAGCTGCCCGCCTGGGTCCACCATGTTGGCGACCACCAAGTACAGGAGCACCCATCCGAGCCTCCGAACCGCCCGCCCGGAATGATCGACCCACGCCGCGCGACGGTTTTCCCGCAATCGGAGCTTGAGCCACCGCTGCTCGGTCTCGTCGCCGCCACCTCCGGTGACGCCCACTCGCAGCCGGTCCAGCAGCGACCGGCAGACCACCGCGTGCAAGTGCAGCACGAAGTCTCTCGGGTCATAGTTGACGGGAGCAGAAGCTGACACGGTCAGGCGCGGCTTCGGGTCCGGGAACAGATCTTTCGCGAGCGCCCTGAGCAAAGTCGTCTTACCGGTTCCCCTCTGACCGGCGAGAGCGATGGCCCCTTCATCGGTACGCTCCAGCTCCTCGATCAACCGCTTAACAGGCTCAGTTTCCACAAGCGACGCCAGATCGTCGGCGGAACGGAGCCCCGATGCGTCGAAAATTTGCAGGTCGAGACTGAATTTCAGCTGTTGGTGCTGGTGGATCTTCAGCCGGAGCTCCGGAAGCACCACCTCCTCCCTGACCGCTTGCCGCCACTCCCCCCGCGAGATCGGAAGACGCAAACGCATCAAGCGCCGCTGCCGCCCCCACTGCATGCGCTGCCACACCGACTCCGGAACGCCGCTCTTGAGGAAGTGACGGGTCACCGGATCAAAATGAAGCATCCCGACCACCGTGACGACGTGCAGCAACCACGGCGCCGAGAAGACGAGGCTGAATACCACGAGAGCGACGGCCACCGGCCAGGCGAGCGCCCCGGCGAGGCAGGCCACCTGCAGGTACGTGGGGCGCCAGTCGCTGACGCGCCATTCCGGCTTCCGCGCATCATGTTGGCGCAACTTCGCCGCCCGGCTCAGCACCTTCCGGTAGAGCTGGCGGGCACGGACCTCCAGAAAGGGGTCGGTGATCATCTCGGACACGATCACGTGCTCGGACAACCGGGCTTCCGCAAGCGCGGACGCGATAGCAGGCGTACGGACTGCGCCCCTCACTAACGTCTCCATGTCGGAAACGACGTCGGGAGAAGCAACATATCGAGGCATCCTGCCTGCCTCGTTTGACACCGGCGACGACCTCCAGAGCAAGACGTTGATCAGCGTTCATATGATTACGCAAAGCGGTCCACTCCGAGCGCGCGGCGGGGACATTCATCCGCACGGAGCAGCGCTGTCATACGATTCAAATGCACGACCCGGCCTCAGAAGACGGCGGCCTTGCCGCGCCCGCTTGACGTACCTGAGGCGCAGCCCGGGGCGCCGGAGCATGGGCGCGCCCCGGCCTGGGTACTCACCTGACGTGAGCCCTGCCCGACGGAAGACCGACCGGCTCGCCTCGTACCGGGCCAAGCGGGACTTCTCGGTCACCGGGGAGCCCGCCGGGGCCGCGGCGGGCGGCGCGGCCGGGCGGCGGTTCGTCGTGCAGCGGCACCGCGCCCGGCGGCTCCACTACGACTTCCGCCTGGAGGTCGACGGCGTGCTCGCGAGCTGGGCGGTGCCGAAGGGGCCGACGCTGGACCCCGGGGTGCGTCAGCTCGCCGTGCACGTCGAGGACCACCCGCTCGAATACGCCGACTTCGAAGGCGTCATCCCGAAGGGCCAGTACGGCGGCGGCGACGTCATCGTGTGGGACCGGGGCACCTGGGAGCCCGCCGACGGCGCCGACCCGGCCCGGGCGATCGACGACGGCGAGCTGCACTTCGACCTGCGTGGGGAGAAGCTCGCCGGCCGGTTCGCCCTGGTCCGCACGGAACGCCGGGGCAAGGAGCAGTGGCTGCTGATCCACAAGCACGACGACGACGCCCGGCCGGGCTGGGACCCCGAGGAGCTGCCCCGGTCGGTCAAGTCCGGCCGCACCAACGACGAGGTCGCCGCCGCGCCGGAGGCGATGTGGCGCAGCGGCGTGCCCGCCGCCGAGGCCGAGGTGCCGCTGGCTCCACAGTGGACTCCCCCATCGGACGAGGAGCTCGCCGCGCTGGACGAGATGGGCAAGTCGGGCACCTGGACGATCGCGGGGCGCCGCCTCAAGCTCACCAACCTGGACAAGGTGCTGTTCCCCGGCGCGGGCGGCGAACCGCCGGTGACGAAACGGGACCTCATCCGCTACAGCGCTCGGATCGCCCCGTTCATGCTGCCCTACCTCGCCGGCCGTCCGGTCAACGCGCACCGCTACCCCGACGGCGTGGACCGGCCCGGCTTCTGGCACAAGGAGGTGCCGAGCCACGCCCCGGAGTGGCTCAACCGCTGGCACAACACCGAAGCCGACCCCGGCGAGACCCAGTGCTACGCGGTGCTGGACAGCGTGCCCGCCCTGGTGTGGATGGTTAACTTCGGCGGCGTCGAGCTGCACCCGTGGACCTCGCGGCTGCCCGACGTGCACCAGCCCACCTGGGCGCTGATCGACATCGACCCGGGCACCACCACCGGCTTCGACGACATCGTCGAACTCGCCCGCCTCTACCGCACCGCGCTGGACCACCTGGACCTGCGCGGCATGCCCAAGGTCACCGGGCAGCGCGGCATCCAGATCTGGGTGCCGGTCGCCCCCGGCTACACCTTCACCGACACCCGCAACTGGGTCGAGACGCTGTCCCGGGTCGTCGGCCGCGTGTTGCCGGACCTGGTCAGCTGGCGGTGGTACAAGAACGAGCGCGGCGGTCTCGCCCGCCTCGACTACACCCAGAACGCGATCAACAAGACCCTGGTCGCCCCGTTCAGCCCGCGCCCGGCCCCCGGCGCGCCGGTCTCGGTCCCCATCACCTGGGACGAGCTCGACGACCCCGGCCTGCGCCCGGACCGCTGGACCGTCCGCACCGTCCTCGACCGCGTCGCCGAGGCGGGCGACCCGCTCGCGCCGCTGATCGGCCTGCCGCAGCAGCTGCCCGAACTGGAGAGCTGAACCGGAACCACCGCGGCCGGTGGGGGATGATCCGCGCATGAGTTCGCACGACAGCGGTGAGCTGCCGGCGTGGCGGCGCGCCACCGCGGGGGCGCACCGGTGGCCTGCCGCGGTCACGATCGGCGCGGTGATCGGCGTCCAGGTGCTCCTGCCCGACCGCCTGGTGATCCAGCCGGACTGGCTGCTGCCCGGGTTGTCGGCGCTGCTGTTGCTGACACTGGTGGCGCTCGGCCCCGGCCGCGCGGCCGGGGACCACCGGCACGCGCGCAAGGTGGCGTTGTCCCTACTGCTGGTGGTGAGCGCGGGCAACGCCGGCTCGGCGGTGCTGCTGGTCGGCCACATCCTCGACGGCTCGATCGGCGACCAGGCGGGCCCGCTGCTCGCCGCCGGGGCGGGCGTGTACCTCACCAACGTCGTGGTGTTCTCGCTGTGGTACTGGGAGTTCGACCGCGGCGGCCCGGCCGCGCGGGCGGCAGGCACCCAGGAGTACCCGGACCTGCTGTTCCCGCAGATGACCAGCCCCGGGCTGGCACCGCGCGACTGGGAACCGGCCTATGTGGACTACCTGTACCTGGCCTTCACCAACGCGACCGCGTTCAGCCCGACCGACGTGCTGCCGCTGAGGCCGTGGGCGAAGCTCACGATGCTGGCCCAGTCGGTGGTGTCCCTCGTGCTGGTGGTGCTGGTCGTCGCGCGGGCCGTGAACATTCTGCACTGATCCGCGAAAGATCCGATGTATCCTGCCTCTACGTCGTGGACAAGGAGCGGGTATGCCGGAGATCGCGCTGCACACGGAGCTGAAGCCGGGCTCGGAGCTGGACTACGAGGCCGTGCACCGGTCCATCCCCTCCGATGTGGCGGCCGCGCTGGTCGGCAGTGGCGTCCGGAACTGGCGGATCTGGCGCGACGGCACGCACCTGTTGCACCTCGTCGAGGTCGAGGACTACCGGCGGATGCGGCACGCGCTGCGCGACCACCCGGCGAACGTCCGCTGGCAGGAGACCGTCGGGCCGCTGCACGCCACGCCGGACGACTACTCCGGCGCCGATGACGGGCTGCCGCTGGTGTGGAGCCTCGCCGGGCAGCTGGCCGGGAAGGAACGCTGAGCGGCATGTCCGTCACCGACGACGCCATCGAGGCGATCAAGCAGATGATCGTGGACGGCGAGCTGCGCCCCGGCGACCGCCTGCCCAGGGAGGCCGACCTCGCCGACCGGCTCGGCCTGTCGCGCAACTCGCTGCGCGAGGCGGTGCGCGCGCTGTCGCTGATCCACGTGCTGGACGTGCGCCGCGGCGACGGGACGTACGTGACGAGCCTGGAGCCGTCGCTGCTGATGGACGCGATGGGGTTCGTGGTGGACTTCCACCGCGACGACACCGTGCTGCAGTTCCTGGAGGCGCGCCGCGTCATCGAGCCCGCCGTGACCGAGATGGCCGCGCGGCACATGCCCGACTCCGACCTCGAGGACCTCGCGAAGCTGCTCGACTCGCTCGGCGACCGGCCCACGGTGGACCAGCTGGTGGAGAACGACCTGGAGTTCCACCGCCGCATCGCCGGCGGCTGCGGGAACTCCGTGCTGGCCTCGCTGCTGGAAAGCCTGTCCGGGCGCACGCAGCGGGCGCGGACGTGGCGGGGTATCACGCAGGAGGGCGTGGCGGAGCGGACCCTCGCCGAGCACCGCGCCATCCTGCACGCGCTGGCCGCCCGGCAGCCCGACGTGGCCCGCGCCGCCGCGACGGTCCACATCGCCGGCGTGGAGCAGTGGCTGCGCCAGACCCTGGTCGAGTAGCGGCCGGGGACCAGCTCAGGCGATCCCCGGCGCGGGTCCCGTCCAGGACGGGGCGTGCAGGTCGGCATCGGCGATGACGAACTTCGCGATCATCTCCCTGAACAGGGTGTCGACCTCGTCCACCGTGCGGTGCATCAGGGCGTTTGCCTTCTGCAGGAAGCTGTAGAGGGTGCCGTAGAACCCGCCGCCGTCCAGGTTCTCCGTGCCGTTGGCCTGGAGCACCTCGATCATCTTGTCGGTGATCGTGAACGGGGCCATCGGGCCGGCGGTCGCGAGGTCGACGATCCCCCGGTAGGTCTTCCACCCGGTCGACAGGCCCGGGCTCACCTCGCCCTGCGCGTCGAACTTCTCGAGCTGCTCCACGCACGAGCCCATCAGGCTGTTCAGGTTGAACCGCGCGCCGTGGATGATCGCGCCGAACCGGGTGAGCGACTCGGCCAGCACGGTAAGCGCGGAGGCGCGGAAGTGGTCGTACCACTCGTTGATCGTCGAGCACCGCGCCTGCGCCTCGTGCGGCACCGAGCCCGGCGGCCCGCTCCAGTGCGCGGCCCACCACCCGTTGCCCACCTGCAGGGTTTCCAAGCGGCCGTACTCGGACAGCGATCGGCCGGACGCCCGGGTGTTCTCCAGCGCGCTGCCCGCCCGCTCGATCCAGCCGCCGTCCTGCAGCGCGAGCGCGGCGGGGTCGCGGCCGGCGTTGCCCTTCACCTTGCCGACGTCCTGACCGCTGAGGATCTCCGCGTGGCTGAAGAACTCCTCGACGCTGAGGTCCCGGCTGCCATCGCCGTGCACCGAACCCTGCATGATCGGGTAGAGGGTGACCCCGGGAGCGACGCGGTAGTTGAACGAGGGCCCCAGGTTGTTGTCCGTCGAGCGCAGTTCCGTCGACTGCTCCAGCAGGTCCTCGGTGTGCGCCCACACCGGTCCCCAGGGCGGCCCCTGCGGGTCGACCACGCTCAGCGCCTTGAGCATGCCGTGCAAGGCCGGGGCGTAACCGTCGCGGAACACCGGGTCGAGATCGGCGACCGGACCACCGGCGTCCTCGGAGTACCACCGCTGCGCCATGTCGTCCCCCTACTCCGGATTCAGCGCCTTGGCTATCGAACTCAGCGATTGGACGTTCTGCGCCTCGACTCCTTCGTAGGCGTCCGCGGAGGCGAGCATCCGCTCACGCAGCCCGTCGAGGAACGCGATGAAATCGCCTTCCTCGTTGACGAACTCCGTCACCTTCGCGGCGAATTCGCGGGCGAACCGCAGCAGCCCCTCCTGGAACTGCCCGGTCTTGCCCCACCCGCCCTGCAGGACACCCTGCTCCGCCTCGATCGCGACGTCGCGCAGCAGGGCATGACCGTCCCGCAGGTAATCGACCACCCCGCCACCGGCGCCCTCGCCACCGAGCACGCTCGTGGCGTACCTGCGCAGCTCCGGCGCGTCCACAACCAGGTCCACGGAACTCCCCTCCCCCAGCGGAATCCGGACAAGGGGAGACTAGCGCCGACCGAGGGGCCTTGTACGCCGTTTCCGGGAAAAGCCGTTCAACGCGGCCGCAGCCGCAGGTCCTGCATCCCGCCGTCCACGGCCAGGCCCACCCCGGCCGTGGACGTCGCCAGCGGGCTCGCCAGGTAGACCACCGCGTGCGCGACCTCCGCCGGGGACACGAGCCGCCCGTGGGGTTGCCTCGCCTCCAGCGCCGCGCGCTCCGCCTCGGGGTCCGCCGCCCGCTCCAGCAGCCGCCCGATCCACGGCGTGTCGGCCGTGCCCGGGTGCACGCAGTTGACCCGGATCCCCTCCCGCAGGTGGTCGGCGGCCATCGCCCGCGTCAACGCCGCCACCGCGCCCTTCGACGCGCTGTACAACGCCCGCTGCGGCAGCCCGGCCGTCGCCGCGATCGAGCCGACGTTCACGATCGCCGCGGCGCGGGACCGGCGCAGGTGCGGCAGCGCCGCCCGGCTCACCCGCACCATCCCGAGCAGGTTCACGTCCAGCACCCGCAGCCACTCGGCGTCGTCGTTGTCGGCGACCGTGCCCTGCGCCCCGATGCCCGCGTTGTTCACCACGATGTCCAGCCCGCCGAACCGGTCCACCACCGCGGAAATCCCCTGCCGCACCGACTCGTCGTCACTCACGTCGACCCGCACGCCGTCTTCGACCTCGGTCAGGTCCAGCGCCGCCACCCGCGCGCCGCGCTCCCGCAGCGCCGCCACGATCGCCGCGCCGATTCCCGACGCGCCCCCGGTGACCGCGGCGATGAGCCCGTCGAACTCGCCCATCACGCCACCTCCGCCGCGACGAACTCCTGCCGCTGCCTGCCCAGGCCCTCGATCTCCAGCTCCACCACGTCGCCCGGCCGCAGGTACGGGTACTTCCCCGACAGCGCGACGCCCTGCGGCGTGCCGGTCATGATCACGTCACCCGGTTCCAGCGCCAGGTACCGGCTCAGGTGCCACACCAGGTGCTCGACCCCGAAGATCATGTCCGCGGTCGTGGAGTCCTGGCGCGGCTCGCCGTTGACCCAGCTGCGCAACCGCAGCCCGGTGTGGTCCACTTCGTCCGGCGTCACCAGCCACGGCCCGAGCGGGTTGAACCCGGGCGCGCACTTGCCCTTGCTCCACTGCCCGCCGGAATCGACGAGCTGGTACTGCCGCTCGGAGACGTCGTTGCCGAGCACGAAACCGGCGACGTGCGCGAGGCTCTGCGACGGCGAGTCGAGGTACAGCGCCCGCTTGCCGATGACGACGCCGAGCTCGACCTCCCAGTCCGTGCGCTCGCTGCCGGGCGGGATCGTCACCGGGTCGTGCGGCCCGGCGAGCGTGTTCGGCGTCTTGAGGAACATGATCGGCACGTCCGGCGGCGCCGAGCCCGACTCGGCGGCGTGCTCGGCGTAGTTCATCCCGATGCAGATGATCGCGCCGGGCCGCGCGATCGGCGCGCCCACCCGCAGGGCGTCCGCGTCCGGCAGTTCCGGCAGCTCGCCGGCCTCCAACGCGGCCCGGACCGCCGCGATCCCGCCCCCGGCGAGGAACGCGCCGTCGATGTCGGCCGTCAGCCCGGTCAGGTCGTAGGTCGTGCCGCCGGCGACGACGGCGGGTCGTTCCTGGCCGGCGGGACCGAGGCGGACGAGGTGCACGGTTCACTTCCTCACGGTATTGGTCGGGTCTCTTCATCGAGCTCGCCAAGATCCTAGGCCACCCTTCCCGCCACGCGCGAGCCTTGACGGCGCAGACATCGGATCTCTATCGTCGGCGTCGTCACCGAGGCGTACAAGGGAGTGGGTCCGTGGCACGCATCGTCGCCCTGCACACGCACGACGTCCGGTTCCCGACGTCGCAGACGCTCGACGGTTCCGACGCGATGAACCCGGACCCCGACTACTCGGCCGCCTACCTGCGGCTGGTCACCGACGCCGGCGACGGGTTGGAGGGCCACGGTTTCGTCTTCACGATCGGCCGCGGCAACGACGTCCAGGTAGCCGCGCTGCGCGCGCTGGAGGGCCACCTCCTCGGCCGCGACGTGGAAACCACGCTCGCGGACCTGGGCGGGTTGTGGCGGGAACTGGTCCACGATTCGCAGCTGCGCTGGCTCGGCCCCGAGAAGGGGATCATGCACATGGCCATCGGCGCGGCCGTCAACGCGCTGTGGGACCTGCGTGCCAAACGGGAGGGCAAACCGTTGTGGCAGCTGCTGTCCTCGCTCACCCCGGAGGAGATCGTCGACCTCGTCGACTTCCGGTACCTGACCGACGCGCTGACCCGCGACGAGGCGCTGGAGATCCTCCGCGCGGCCCAGCCCGGCCGCGCCGAGCGGGAAGCGCGGCTGCTCAGCGAGGGCTACCCCGCCTACACCACCACCCCCGGCTGGCTGGGCTACGACGACGACAAGCTCGCGCGCCTGTGCCGGGAAGCGGTGGACGACGGCTTCCGCCAGATCAAGCTCAAGGTGGGCGCCGACCTCGACGAGGACCTGCGCCGCCTGCGGATCGCGCGCGAGGTGTGCGGCCCGGACGTGCGGATCGCGGTGGACGCCAACCAGCGCTGGGACGTCGGCGACGCGATCGCCTGGGTCGAGCGGCTGCGCCCGTTCGACCTCGCCTGGATCGAGGAGCCCACCAGCCCGGACGACATCCTCGGCCACGCCGCCATCGCCAAGGCGGTCGCGCCGATCCCGGTCGCCACCGGCGAGCACGGCGCCAACCGGGTGCTGTTCAAACAACTGCTGCAGGCCAAGGCGCTGTCGGTGCTGCAGCTCGACGCCACCCGCGTGGCCGGGGTCAACGAGAACATCGCGATCCTGTTGCTGGCCGCCAAGTTCGGCGTCCGGGTCTGCCCGCACGCGGGCGGGGTCGGCCTGTGCGAGGCGGTGCAGCACCTGGCGATGTTCGACTTCGTCGCGGTGTCCGGCACCACCGAGGACCGGATGATCGAGTTCGTCGACCACCTGCACGAGCACTTCGTCACCCCGGTCGACGTCCACAGTGGACGTTACTTCGCGCCGAAGGCCCCGGGCGCGGGCACCGAGATGCACGCGGCATCTCTGCAGGAGTACGCCCATGGCTGAGGTTCCGGGCCCGTTCGCGCTCGGCGCTGCGAACCTGGGCAACCTGTACGCGCCGATGAGCGACGAGCAGGCGCACGCGGTGCTGGAAGCCGCGTGGGACAGCGGGATCCGGCACTTCGACACCGCCCCGCACTACGGCCTCGGCCTGTCCGAACGCCGGCTGGGCGCCTTCCTCGCCGGCAAGCCGCGCGCCGAGTTCGTGGTGTCCACCAAGGCCGGCCGGCTACTGGTGCCCGATCCGGACGGCGCGAACCGCCTCGACGAGGCGAACCACTTCGCCGTGCCCGCCGGCCACCGCCGGGTGTGGGACTTCTCCGCCGACGGGGTGCGGCGCAGCCTCGACGACTCGCTGACCCGCCTCGGACTGGACTCCGTCGACATCCTCTACCTGCACGATCCGGAGGAGCACGACCTCGGACCGGCGCTGGCGTCCGGCCTGCCCGCGCTCGCCGCCCTGCGCGACGAGGGCGCCGTCCAGGCGATCGGCGTCGGCTCGAAATCGGTGGCCGCGCTCGCCGCGTCCGCCCGAACCGGAGTCGTCGACCTGCTGATGGTCGCCGGCCGGTTCACGTTGCTCGACCAGTCCGCGCTGGACGACGTGCTGCCCGAGTGCCACGCCCGCTCGATCGGCGTGGCGGTCGCGAGCGTGTTCAACTCGGGTCTGCTCGCCACGCCCGAGCCGTCGGGCCGCTACGAGTACGCCACCGCTCCACCGGACGTTGTCGACACCGCACGGGAGATCGCCGGGATCTGCGCCGAGTTCGGCGTCGACCTGCCCACCGCCGCGCTGCACTTCCCGCTGCGGGACCCGGCGGTGAGCGTGGTGGTCGCCGGCGCGGCCACCCCGGAGGAGGTGCGGCAGAACGCCGCGCGGCTGGCGGCCGCCGTGCCCGCCGACCTGTGGACCACCCTGCGGGACAAGGGGCTGATCCGGACATGACCGAGCACGTCGTGGACACCCACCTGCACCTGTGGGACCTCACGGTCAGCGACTACGCGTGGCTGCCGCCCGGCAGCCCGCTGCACCGGACCTTCACCGCCGTACAGGCGCGGCGGGAGCTGGACGCCGCCGGGATCGCCACCGCCATCCTGGTGCAGGCCGAGGACTCCGAGGCCGACACCGAGTTCATGCTCGCCAAGGCCGGCCAACACGACTGGATCGCCGGCGTGGTCGGCTGGGTCCGCCTCGACGACCCGGACACCGCCCGCCGTCAGCTCGACCGCCGGCAGCGGCACCCGGCGTTCCGCGGCGTGCGGCACCTGGTGCACGACGACCCGCGCGCGGACTTCCTCGACCTGCCGGCGGTGCGCCGCTCGCTGGCCCTGCTCGCCGAACGCGGCCTGCCCTTCGACGTCCCCGACGCCTGGCCGCGGCACCTCCGCCAGGTCGCGGACCTCGCGGCCGCCCTGCCGGAGCTGACGATCGTGGTCGACCACCTCGGCAAGCCGCCCGCCGCCCCCGATGAATTCCGCGACTGGCTGGCGACGCTGCGAACGGTGGCCGCGCACCCGAACACGGTCGCGAAGATCTCCGGGCTGCAGCGGCCCGGCGAGCCGCTGACCGTGCAGTCCGCGCGGCCCGCGGTGGAGGCGGCGGTCGAGCTGTTCGGCCCGGACCGGCTGATGTACGGCGGGGACTGGCCGATGACCGTCCCGCACGGCGGGTACGGCCGGGCGTGGGAGGTCCTGTCGGCGCTGATCGGCGAACTGCCCGCGCCCGACCGGGCGCGGGTGCTGTCGGGGACCGCGAGCGCGGTCTACGGGGTGCCGGAGCGGGTGCGATGAGCGAGGTCGCGACGATGACGGAACCACTGCTCGAAGTCGAAGGCGTGGACAAGAGCTTCCCCGGCGTGCGCGCGCTGCACGACATGCGGCTGGAGCTGCGCTCCGGCGAGGTGCTCGCGCTGGTCGGGGAGAACGGCGCGGGCAAGTCCACGCTGATGAAGCTGCTGTCGGGCATCCACACCGCCGATGCGGGCCGGTTCCGGCTGGGCGGCGAGCCCTACCAGCCCTCGGGCCCGCGGCACGCGCTGGAGCTGGGCATCAGCATCATCCACCAGGAGTTCAACCTGGTGCCGCACCTGACGGTCGCGCAGAACATCTTCATCGGCCGGGAGCCGCGCCGCGGGCGGCTGCTGCTCGACGAGCGCAAGCTCAACGCGGACGCCGCCGAGCTGCTCGACCGGCTGCACCTGCGGCTGGACCCGCGGGCCGTGGTCGGCGAGCTGACCGTGGCCAACCAGCAGATGGTGGAGATCGCCAAGGCGCTGTCCTACGACCCGCGCGTGCTGATCATGGACGAGCCGACCGCCGCGTTGAACGACGCCGAGGTCGCGACCCTGCACGAGCTGATCCGCCGGTTCGTGCGGCCGGGCACCGGCGTCATCTACATCTCCCACCGCATGGAGGAGATCAAGCGCATCGCCGACCGGGTCACGGTGATCCGTGACGGCGAGTACATCGACACGCTCGACATGGCCACCGCCGCCACGCCGGACATCATCGCGCTGATGGTGGGCCGGGCCATCGACACCGACGCCCGTCCCGAGGGCGTGCGCGCGGACCGCGAGGTGGTGCTGCGGGTCGACGGCCTGCGCACCCGGGACCTGCTCAAGGACGTGTCGTTCGACCTGCGGCAGGGCGAGATCCTCGGCTTCGCCGGGCTGATGGGCGCCGGCCGCACCGAGGTGGCGCGGGCGCTGGTCGGCGCGGACAAGACCGAGGCGGGCACGGTGACCCTGCACGGCAAGCCGGTCCGCATCGGCAACCCGGCCGACGCCGCGAAGCTCGGCATCGGCTACCTGTCGGAGGACCGCAAGCGGTTCGGCCTGCTGCTCGACCAGGACGTCAAGGCCAACATCGCGTTGTCGGCGCTGCGGGACCAGTTCACCAGGGCCGGGTTCGTGCGCGACGGCGCGCTGCGCGCGACCGCCGGCCGCTACATCGGCGCGCTGCGCATCAAGACCCCGTCACTCGACCAGACCACGAAGAACCTCTCCGGCGGCAACCAGCAGAAGGTCGTCATCGCCAAGTGGCTGACCAAGGACTGCGACGTGCTCATCTTCGACGAGCCGACGCGCGGCATCGACGTCGGCGCGAAGGAGGAGATCTACCAGTTGCTGCGGGAACTCACCGGGCAGGGCAAGTCGATCATCATGATCTCCTCGGAGCTCCCGGAGATCCTGCGCATGTCCCACCGCGTCGTGGTGATGAGCGAGGGCCGCGTGACCCGCGTGCTCGACGCCGCCGAGGCGACCCAGGAGAACATCATGCACTACGCCACCCTGCGGCCGGACGAAAACCCGGCCGACGCCGCCGAGCTCGGTCTCGCCCCCGAAGAGAAGGCAGGTCGGTCATGACCACGGTGAAGGCTCCGGTGACGGAGCGGCAGCGGGCCGGCGGAGTCACCGGCGCGATCAGGAGCAGGCTGCAGCAGCTGCTGGCGTTCGCCAGCCTCATCGTGATCTACGCGTTCTTCTCGATCGTCAGCCCGTTCTTCTTCTCCTACGGCAACTTCATCGCGATCCTGTTCTCCACGGTGGTGATCGGGACGCTCGCGATCGGCACCACGTTCGTCATCATCACCGGCGGCATCGACCTGTCCATCGGCACCGGCATGGCGTTGTGCGCGGTGATGTCCGGCGTGTTCATCGTGAACTCGGGGCTGCCGCTGGGGATCGGCGTGCCGCTGGCGATCCTGTTCGGCGGGCTGATGGGGCTGGTCAACGGGATCAACGTGGCGCTGCTGAAGATCCCGCCGTTCATCGCGACGCTGGCGATGATGCTGGTCGCCGAGGGGCTGGCGCTGGTGCTGTCCAACAGCACGCCGATCTACTTCAGCGACTCGCCCGGCTACATCGAGATCTCGGCCGGGAACCTGATCCCGAACGTGCCGAACGCGGTGCTGATCCTCGCCGCGATCGCGATCATCGCCGGGGTGCTGCTGACCAAGACGGTGCTCGGCCGCTACACCTACTCGATCGGCAGCAACGAGGAAGCGACCGCGCTGTCCGGCATCGACGTCCGCAAGTGGAAGGTCGGGATCTACGCGTTCGCCGGGCTGTTCACCGGCCTGGCCGGGGTGATGATCTCCGCCCGGCTCGGGTCGGCGCAGCCGGCGACCGGCATGGGCTACGAGCTCCAGGCCATCGCCGCCGTGGTGATCGGCGGGACGTCGCTGTCCGGCGGCAAGGGGTCGATCATCGGCACCCTGATCGGCGCGCTGATCATCTCGGTGCTCAACAACGGGCTGCAGATCATGTCGATCCCGCAGGAGTGGCAGAACGTCATCCTCGGCTGCGTGATCCTGGTGGCCGTCTACACCGACCGGATCCGGAAACGGGAAGCCTGAGAGAACAAAGGAGTTCTTGATGAGGACGCAGAAGATCGTCGCGGCGGTCGCCGGCGCCGTGCTGGCGCTGACGATGACCGCGTGCGGCCAGGGCGGCGGCACCGCGGGTGGCGGGAACGGGCCGCTCATCGCCATCGTGTCGAAGGGCTTCCAGCACCAGTTCTGGCAGGCCGTGAAGAAGGGCGCGGAGGACGAGGCCGCCGCGAAGGGCGCGCGCACGACGTTCGTCGGCCCGGCCACCGAGAAGGACGTCGAGCAGCAGGTGAACATGCTCACCAACGAGCTGGCCAAGTCGCCGCAGGCGCTCGGGTTCGCGGCGCTGGACTCCCGCGCCGCCGCTCCCCTGCTGCAGCAGGCCAAGGCGCAGAAGGTCCCGGTGGTGGCGTTCGACTCCGGTGTGGACAGCGACATCCCGGTCACGACGGTGGCCACGGACAACAAGGCCGCGGCGGCGGAGGCGGCCAAGCACCTGGCCGAGCAGATCGGCGGGCAGGGCAAGGTCGCGCTCGTGGTGCACGACCAGACCAGCCTGTCCGGCAAGGACCGGCGGGACGGATTCCTGGACTGGATGGCCAAGAACGCGCCGGGCATCACGGTGCTGGCGCCCCAGTACGGCGGCGGCGACCAGCTGGAGTCGGCCAACATCACCAAGTCGATCATCGCGGCAAACCCGGACCTGAAGGGGATCTACGCCTCCAACGAAGGCTCGGCGATCGGCGTGATCAAGGGCGTGCAGGAGAGCGGGCGGCAGGGCCTGACGATCGTCGGGTTCGACTCCGGGAAGGCCCAGATCGACGCGATCAACAGCGGCCTGATGGCGGGCGCCGTGACGCAGGACCCGGTGGACATGGGCAGGCAGCTGGTGGACGCCTCGCTGAAGGCCATCAACGGCGAGCAGCTGCCGAAGCGGATCGACACGGCGTACTACTGGTACGACAAGAGCAACATCAACGACCCCAAGATCCAGGCGGCGCTGTACCAGTGACCGCGGGCGAGGGCCGTGGACGGTGACGACGGGGCCGTCCACGGCCCTCGCCGTGGGCGCCCCCCAGGTCGCGGCCGCACCGCGTGGACAACAAACCCGCGAGTTCGGCGAGTCCGGTGTGGACGACGGTCACCGCGGAGTCTCCACACTTTCCCCACCTCTCCTCCATGCATCGCCCCGGCGGTCCGGTCACGCTGGCCGGAGGAAACGGGCGACGACGGAGGAGGCGCGGGACGATGACGACGCAGGAGCGGACGCACGCGGTGGTGCTGGGCGCGGGGATGGGCGGGCTGCTCGCGGCCCGCGTGCTCGCCGGGTCCTACGACCGGGTGACGGTGGTCGAGCGGGACCACCTCGGCGAAACGGTGGCGCACCGGCGCGGCATCCCGCAGGGCCGGCACGTCCACGCGCTGTTGCCGCGCGGCGGGGAGATCGTGGAGGAGTTGTTCCCCGGATTGCTCGGCGAGCTCGTCGCCGACGGCGGCACGGTGCTGACCGACTACTCGCGGTTGCACTTCTCCCCCGGCGGGCACCGGCTGTCGCCGGAGATGGAGCTGCCGCCGATGCACCAGCCGAGCAGGCCGTTCCTCGAGACCCACGTGCGCAACCGGCTCCGGCGACTGTCCACTGTTGACCTTCGCGACGGCTGCGACGTGACCGGCCTGACCGCCACCGCGGCCGGTGACCGCGTCACCGGCGTGCGCCTCCAGCGTCGGGCGCCGGGCAGCCCCGAGGAGGTTCTGAGCGCGGACCTGGTGGTCGACGCGCTCGGCCGCGGCGCGCGCACGCCGGCCTGGCTGGCCGAGCTCGGCTACCGGCGGCCGGCCGAGGTCGAAGTCCCGGTGCAGCTGCGGTACACCAGCCGCCTGGTGCGGCTGCGGCCCGGTGCGGTCCCGGAGACGCTGGTCGTCGTCGGCGCCACCCCGGAGCGGCCCAACGGCATGGCGCTGTTCGCCTACGAGGACGACACCTGGTTGTTCACCGTCGCCGGTTACGCCGGTGACCACCCGTCACCCCGGTACGACGCCATGGTCGACTTCGCCGCCCAGTGCGCGCCCCCGCACCTGATCGAGGCGCTGCGGACGGCCGAGCCGCTGTCCGACGTGGCCACCTTCGCCTTCCCGGCGAGCCGCTGGCGCCGCTACGACAAGCTTCGCCGCTTCCCGGACGGCCTGCTCGTGTTCGGCGACGCGATCTGCAGCTTCAACCCGATCTACGGGCAGGGCATGTCCGTCGCCGCGCTGGAGGCGCTGGCGCTGCGGGACTGCCTGCGCCAGGGCGATCGGCACCTGGCCCGGCGGTTCTTCCGCGCCGCGGCGAAACCGATCGGCGTGGCGTGGAAGCTGTCGGTGGGCAGCGACCTGGCGCTGCCGCAGATCGAGGCGCCGCGACCGCTGCCCGTGCGGCTGGTCAACCGGTACGTGGCGAAGGTGCTCACCGCCGCCGAAGAGGATCCGGTGGTGGCGGCGCAGTTCATGCGGGTGAGCGCGTTCCTGGACCCGCCGTCCGCCCTGATGCGGCCGTCGATCCTGGCACGCGTCACCGGGACGGGACGGGCGCTCCCGCGGCCGGCCGCGGTGCCCGGTCCCGCCCCAGCGCGGACAGGATCGTTTCAGCCTCGCTGACGACGTCACGCACGACCTGCGCCGCGGGACGGACATCCCCGATCAGGCCGACGGACTGCCCCGCGAACGGCAGGTACTCGTGACCCCGCCCGGTCAGGACGGCCGTGACCACCTCGCGGCCGATCTCGCCGATCCGTTCGGGGAGCTCGTCCCGCCGGTCCGCCCACTCGCGCAGGAACGGGGTGCGCAGCAGGCGCCCCTGCGCGGGGTGGCGCGGCCGGTTGTACGGCGGCAGCAGCACGTCGAGCAGGTCCTCGTGCACCGCGTCGCGGGAGCCGGCCTCGACGAGCAGCTGCTTCCACTCGGGACTGATCGCCATCTCGGTGGTGGCGAGGAACCGGGTGCCCATCGCCACACCCTGCGCGCCGAGCGCGAGCGCCGCGGCCAGGCCGCGGCCGTCGGCGATCCCGCCCGCGGCCACCACGGGCACCGCCCCCGCGACGTCCACCACCTGCGGGACCAGCGCCAGTGTTCCGATGAAGCCGCTGTGCCCGCCCGCCTCGGTGCCCTGGGCGATCAGCACGTCGGCGCCGCGGTCGAGGGCCTGGCGCGCCTGGTCGACGTCCATGACCTGCTGCACCCAGGCGCAACCGGCGTCGTGCGCCCGCTTCACGAGGTCGCCGGGGTCGCCCAGGTGGAAGGAGATCACCGACGGCCGCGCCAGCAGGCTCGCGGCGAACACCTCCTCGTCGAAGGGCCGGGTGGTGTGGTTGATGGCGAAGGGCCGCGCGGTGCGTTCCCGCAGCCGGCGCCACTGCTCGCGCAGGTCGGGCAGTGGCCGGATCGCCGTGCCCAGGCTGCCCAGGCCGCCGGCCTCGCACACGGCGGCCGCGAGGCCGACCGAGTCGAACGGGCCGAACGGGGCGCTGATGATCGGCACCTCGATGCCGAGCAGATCGCAGAGTGTGGTTCGCATGGGGGAAGTCTGCGCGGGCGGCCCGGTCTTCGCCTCGGGCGATCGCCCCATCTTTCACCCGGTCTCGCCGAGGAGGCCGTGGTGCACGGCGTAGAGGGCCGCTCCGGCGCGGCTGGACACCCCGATCTTCGCGTAGCTGTTCTCCAGGTGACGGCCCACCGTCTTGACCGAAATGCACAACGCCTGGGCGACCTGCGGCTTGGACAGTCCGCGGCAGGCCAGCCGCAGCACGTCCACCTCCCGGTCGGTGAGGCCGCCGGGCCAGCGGGACGGCAGCCGCACCGAGGTCTGCCCGGCCGCCGCCGTCACCGCTGCCGCCGCCCGCGGATCGAGCCGGCCGCCGGCGACCTCGGCAGCCAGCTCCCGCGCCGCCTCCGCCGGGGTTCGCGCCCGCCGGTGCGGCCGCTGCTGGAGCATCGCCTGGTAGCAGTCCGCGGCGGCCAGGACCCGCTCGGCCATGCCGAGCGCGGAACCGGGACTCCCGCGGTGGTAGCCACCGCCGTCGAGCCGCTCGTGGTGGGCCCCGGCCAGGCGGGCCAGCGGGCGCAGCAACGCGGTGCGCTCCAGGATGCGTTCGGTGAGGTAGGGGTGCAGGCGGACGCGTTCCCACTCGTCGGCCGACAGCGGCCGGGGCTGGTCCCAGACGACGTTGCTGATGCCGGTGCGGCCGAGATCGTGCAGCAGCCCCGCGCGCCGTAGCCGGACCGCGCACTCGTCGCCGAGTCCCGCGTCGCGGGCGGCGGCTTCGGCCAGCCGCGCCACCTGGCGGGAGTGCCCGAGCGCGTAGGGGATCTTCAGGTCGGCGAAGTCGGCGGCCACCGCCAGCAGGGTGTCCAGCCGGTCGCCTCCGATGTGGACCGGAGCCGGTTCGGCCGCCAGGACCTCCTCCCACGGGGGCACGGCGGTCCCGGCCAGCATCGGCTCGCCGCCGCCGAGGATCGCGTCGACCACGGCCGGGTCATAGGCGCGGCCGCGACGGTGACGCAGCACCTCGGCTGTCGCCGCGTACCCGGCCCGCCGGTGCCACAGCTCCGCGTCCCGGGCGACGACGGCGACGCGGACCGGCAGCGGCACCGCCTCCGCGGCCAGCCCGGCCGGGTTGCCCCGGCCGTCCCACCGCTCGAACGCGTGCCGCAGGGCGGTGAGCACCCCGGCGCCGAGCCCCAGCCGTCCGGCCAGCAACTCGGCGGCCTCGCAGTGCGTCGCCATCACCACGGCCTTGGCCGCGTTCCCGCCCGGCAGCGCGACGGCGGCGGCCTCCTCGGCCGGCTCCCCCATCACGGCCGGGCCCACCGCCGCGGCGATGCCGATCTCGTCGCCGGCCAGCGCCGCCACCTCGAACGCGTCCGCGGTGCAGCCGATGTACCGCAGCAGCGACACGTAGTAGACATCGGACAGTTCGGCGCCGCCGACGCCGAGCGCGCGGGCGAGCCGCATCGCGAGCAGGCAGGTGCGGGCAGCGTGCCCGGCGGGCTGCCCGAGCCCGAGGTCCGTGGCGATCGACAACGCCGCCAGGACCTCCGCGAGCCGGATCCGCCCGTCCGTCACTCCCCCAGCTTGACGCGCCGGGGCGCCGGTCCGCTACTTCTGCGCTTGAGGTGACGACGGGCCGGCCGCCGGGGGGCGACCTCGCCCAGCCCGGTCCGGCGAACCTCGGCACAACGGGACGAGCCCGGCCGATCCGCGGAGGATCAGCCGGGCTCGCCGCCGCGGAGACCGGATCAGGCCAGGTCGAACCGGTCCAGTTCCATGACCTTCGTCCAGGCCGCGACGAAGTCGTTGACGAACTTCTCGCGCGCGTCGTCGCTGGCGTAGACCTCCGAGAGGGCCCGCAGCTGCGAGTTGGAGCCGAAGATCAGGTCGACCGGGGTGGCCGTCCACTTCAGCTCGTCGGTCGCCACGTCGCGGATCTCGTAGACGTTCTCCTCCGACTCCGACGCCTTCCACCGGGTGCCCGGCGCGAGCAGGTTGGTGAAGAAGTCGTTGGTGAGCACGCCCGGCCGGTCGGTGAGCACGCCGTGCTTGGCGCCGCCGTAGTTGGCGCCCAGCGAGCGCAGGCCGCCGACCAGGACGGTCATCTCCGGCGCGGTCAGGTCCAGCATGTAGGCGCGGTCGACCAGCAGGACCTCCGGCTGGAGCTTCTCCCCGGCCCGCAGGTAGTTGCGGAACCCGTCGGCGCGCGGCTCCAGCACCTTGAACGACTCGACGTCGGTCTGCTCCTGGCTGGCGTCGGTGCGGCCCGGGTGGAACGGCACGGTCACCTCGACGCCCGCGTCACGCGCGGCCTTCTCGACGGCGGCCGAGCCGGCCAGCACGATCAGGTCGGCCAGCGAGATCTTCGCGCCGCCCGCCTCGTTGAACTCGCGCTGGATGGCCTCGAGCTTCTCCAGCACCGGCGCGAGCTGCTCGGGCTGGTTGACCTCCCAGTTGCGCTGCGGCTCGAGCCGGATGCGGGCGCCGTTCGCGCCACCGCGCTTGTCGGTGGAGCGGAAGCTCGCCGCCGACGCCCACGCGGTGGTGACCAGCTGCTGGGTGGTCAGGCCGGACTCCAGGACCTTCGCCTTCAGCGCGGCGATGTCGGACTCGCCCACGAGCTCGTGGTCGACGGCGGGCACCGGGTCCTGCCACAGCTGCGGCTCGGGCACCCACGGGCCGAGGTAGCGGCTGATCGGGCCCATGTCGCGGTGCAGCAGCTTGTACCAGGCCTTGGCGAACGCCAGCGCGAACTCGTCCGGGTTCTCCAGGAACCGGCGCGAGATCTTGCCGTAGACCGGGTCGAACCGCAGCGCCAGGTCCGTGGTCAGCATGGTCGGCTTGTACTTCTTGTTCGGGTCGTAGGGGTCCGGGATGATCTCCGGAGCGTCCTTCGCCACGTACTGCTTGGCGCCGCCGGGGCTCGTGGTGAGCTCCCACTCGTAGCCGAACAGGATCTCGAAGAAGCGGTTGCTCCACTGGGTCGGCTTGTCGGTCCACGTCACCTCGAGACCACTGGTGATCGTGTCCGGGCCCTTGCCGCTGCCGTGGGTGCTCAGCCAGCCGAGGCCCTGTGCCTCCAGCGGGGCGGCCTCCGGCTCCGGGCCGACGTGGTCGTCGGCGATGCCGGCGCCGTGGGTCTTGCCAAAGGTGTGGCCACCGGCGATGAGGGCGACGGTCTCCTCGTCGTTCATCGCCATGCGGCCGAAGGTCTCGCGGATGAAGTGCGCCGCCGCCATGTAGTCGGCGCTGCCGCGCGGGCCCTCCGGGTTGACGTAGATGAGGCCCATCTCGGTGGCGCCGAGCTCGGGCACCATCTCCGAGTCGGTGACGTAGCGCTCGTCGCCCAGCCAGTCGTCCTCGGGGCCCCAGTAGACCTCCTCGGTCTCCCAGATGTCCTCGCGGCCGAAGCCGAAGCCGAAGGTCTTGAAGCCCATCGACTCCAGCGCCACGTTGCCCGCGAGCACGAGCAGGTCGGCCCAGGAGATCTTCTGGCCGTACTTCTGCTTGACCGGCCACAGCAGGCGGCGCGCCTTGTCCAGGTTGGCGTTGTCCGGCCAGGTGTTCAGCGGGGCGAAGCGCT
>NZ_JBEXTX010000074.1:0-41532 GCF_040614175.1 Amycolatopsis sp. NPDC006131 | reverse complement strand
GCTCGGACAGGTCCGGCTCCGCGGCCTTGCGGGACTTCTTCGGGCCGCTTCGGGTCCGTGGGCCGCTTGCCGTCGCCGGCCTTCGGCTTCGCGTCCGGGTCGCGCTCGCGGTAGATCCGGACGATGCCCAGCACCAGGGTGCAGCCCGTCGTGATCGCCATCGTCGGGAAACCGTTGATCAGCGGCGTGCCGACCGCCAGCACCTTCGTCAGCATGTCGCTGTTGTCCGGCAACCCGGAGACCAGCAGCACGACCCCGGGCACGGTGATCCCCAGAATCAGCGGGGGCTGCACCATCGGCCCGAACAGACTGCGTCGCTGCGCACCGCACACCGCGCCCACCGCGCCGACGAAGTACGCGCCCTGGAACAGCCAGCCGAGCTTGTTCTGCGTCTGCATGTCGATGACCGCGCCGATCACCGCCAGCCCGAAGGCGAGGAGCACGGCACCCCACCACGGCAGGCCCCGGCGTTCACCGACGATGGGACGCTGATCCCACGGCACGGGGATGTCGTCGGCGTCGGAATCGCTCCGGCGATCGGGAATGGCGGTCACGAGGCAACACCGTAACCTGTAGCCGGCCCCACTGGCTCCCCATCCCGGCGAGGATGCGGTTCAGACCACTGGCGCGCCCCTGCAGGAACCCGTCGTGATCAGGGGTTTCGGCTCGTCCGGCCGTGTTGGCAACGTGCCGGTAACGCGAATTTTTCGCTAGCTCGCGGCTATCTCGTCCCCCCTTCGGATGGGCGCCACCTCGGTCGGGCTCGCGGCCGCGTCCGACAGTGGCGCCACGGCTGCCCGGAACCCTTCGAGCGCCTCCATCTCCCGCCGGCGCGCCGACAGGAACCGCTGCAGGTGGGTGCTGCTGAGGTTGAGAGCCTCGACCGCGTTGCCCGCTGCCCGGTGCGCGGCCGCCGCGCCGGCCCGCACCCGCTCGATGTCGTCCACCACCGCCCGGTCGCTCGCGGCGAACAGCGCGGCCGACGCCACCACCGCGAACCCGGTCGGTCCGCACAGGAACACTCGCCGGTCGAGCATCCAGCGCAGCAGTTCGGGATCGGTGTCCAGCGCCGCCACCACAGCCGCGTCGGACGGCACGAACATCACCGTGCCGTAGATCGCGTCGGCCCAGCGCTGGTACCCCTTGCCCGCGAGCTCGGCCGCCCGGGAGCGGAGGTTGCGCACGTGGACCCGCAACGCGTCCATCCGCTCGTCCGGATCGTCGGTCTCGACCGCTTCCGCCCAGCAGGCCAAGCTCGCCTTCGCGTCGACCGGCACGGCCCGGTCGCCACCGACCCGCAGCACCATGTCCGGTTTGGCCGATCCACCGCCACCCAGGTCCGTCTGCAGTGTGTAGTGCAGCCCCTCGCGCAACCCCAGCGCCCGCGCGGTCTCCGCCAGTACCTGCTCGCCCAGTTCGCCCCTGCCGGTGATCGAGGCGAAGGCCACTTCGTACCTGCGCAGCGCGGCCTGCTGCTGATCCACGCGTGACCGCTCGGCTTCGACCTGGCGGGCCGCCGCGTCCGCGCGGCGCATGCTGTCGCCGTAGAGCCGCCACAGCAGGGCGACCGCCACGACCAGGACCAAAGCGATCGCGACGGCTGCCGTGCTGATCACGGTGGAGGCCACTGCCGCCCTCCTTTCTTGATCGTCGAGAACGTGACCGCATCATGACGGAGGGCACCGACAAAAACGGGGCCCGGCCGCGCGGATCCACTCCGAACACACGTTCGGGTGAAGCATCGCGGTGTGTCTGCGGGATTCTGTCGGACCCCCCTCCTAACTTGGGCCACGTGAGACTCCTGCACACCTCCGACTGGCACGTCGGACGCACCTTCCACGGGCTGGACCTGCTCGCCGAGCAGGACGCCGTGCTCGCGCACCTCGCGGACGTGGTGGCCGCCGAGGGGGTGGACGTCGTCCTCGTGTCGGGCGACATCTACGACCGCGCCGTGCCGTCCGCGGAGGCGGTGCAGGTCGCCAACCGCGCCCTGAGCCGCCTGCGGCACGCCGGCGCGCACATCGTCCTGACCTCCGGCAACCACGACTCGGCCCCGCGGCTGGGCGCGTTCGGCGAGTTCGCCGCCGCGGGCGGTCTGCACCTGCGGACCACGATCGACCGGATCGCCGACCCGGTCCTGCTCGACGACGAGCACGGGCCGGTCGCGCTCTACGGCATCCCTTACCTGGAGCCGGAACCGGCGCGGCACGCGCTCGGCGTTACGGGCGCGCGCGGGCACACGGGCGTGCTCACCGAAGCGATGCGCCGCATCCGCGCCGATCTCGCGGATCGCGCGCCGGGAACCCGCTCGGTCGTGCTCGCGCACGCGTTCGTGACCGGCGGCGCGCCGACCGAATCGGAGCGGTCCATCGCCATCGGCGGTGTGGAACAGGTTCCCGGCGCGGTCTTCGACGGCGCAGACTACGTCGCGTTGGGACACTTGCACGGCCCGCAGACGCTCGCCGAGCACCTGCGGTACTCGGGCAGCCCGGTCGCCTACTCGTTCTCCGAGGCGCAGCAACGGAAATCAGTGTGGATCGTGGACCTCGACGCGTCCGGCCTCGCCGGCGTGCGGCGGCACGAGCTGCCGGTTCCGCGCCGGCTCGCGAAGATCACCGGCAGGCTCGCGGACCTGCTCGCCGACCCGGCGCACGACGAGCTGGCCGAGTGCTACCTGTCGGTCACGCTCACCGATCCCGTCCGTCCGGTGGACGCGATGCGGTTGCTGCGGGAGCGGTTCCCGCACGCCGTGCACCTGGAGTGGCAGCCGGAGAACGGTAAGACGTCCGCCGCGTTGCGGTACGCCGCGGCGGTGCGGGGCCGGTCCGACGAGGAGATCGCGCACGGTTTCCTCGACGACTGCCGTGGCGCGCCGCCGAACGAGCGTGAAGCCGCGCTGCTCCGGACGGCCCTGGAGAAGGCGGACAGGGAGGACGCGGCATGAGACTGCACCGGCTGGAGGTGGCGGCCTTCGGACCGTACCGGTCCCGCGAGGTCGTCGACTTCGACGCGCTCGGCGCCGACGGGCTCTTCCTGCTGCACGGCGACACCGGCGCGGGCAAGACGACGCTGCTGGACGCGGTGGCGTTCGCGTTGTTCGGCACGGTTCCCGGTGCGCGCGGTCAGGTCAAGCGCCTGCGCTGCGACCTGGCGGATCCGGACGAGCCGACCGAGGTCGTGCTCGAACTGACCGTGCAGGGGCAGCGGCTGCGGTTGCAGCGCAGCCCCGAGTACCAGCGTCCGAAGCGGCGTGGCGAGGGAACGACGACGCAGCAGGCGAAGGCGGTGCTCCGGTGGGTCGGTCCGCCGCCCGCCGGCCAGCCCCCCGAGGGCCTGACGCGGATCGACGAGGTCGGCCGCACGGTCCAGCGCCTGCTCGGGATGAGCGCGGAGCAGTTCTTCCAGGTCGTGCTGTTGCCGCAGGGCGAGTTCGCCCGCTTCCTGCGCGCGGACACCGACGAGCGCGAGAAGCTGCTGGAGCGGCTTTTCGGCACGAAGCGGTTCGCCGAGGTCGAGGGCTGGTTCCGGGAGCGGCGGGCGGACCGGCGGCGCGAACTCGACCAGCAGCGCCAGGACCTGCGCGAGTGGACGGCGCGGTTCGCCCAGGTGGCTGGGGAGGATGTGCCTGAAGAGGACGTCGCGGGCTGGGTCGCGCGTACCGGCGAGCGGATCCGCTCCAGTGTGGAGCAGGCCCGCGAAGACGAGAAACGTGCCAGGGCGGCGCGCGAATCGGCTGACGAGCTGCTGGCCGAGCGGCTGTCGGCGGCGGAACGCGTGCGCCGGGTGCGGGAGGCGCACCGGCGGCTCGCGGCACTGGCGGAGCAGGAAGAGGACCGGAAGCGCTGGGCCGCCGAGCTCGAGGCGGCGAGGCGCGCGGCGGCAGTGGTGGGTGTCGCGGCACAGGCGGACCGGTGCGCGACACAGCTGGACGAAGCCCGCGTGGCTGAGGAGCGGAAAGCAGCCGCCCTCGTGGCGACCGGCTTCACGGACGCGCAGGCGGACACCGCGGAGTTGCGCAAGCTGTCCGGGAAGCTGCGCGAGGAGGCCGGTGCGCTCGCCGGGCTGGTGGCCGAGGCCGAGCAGCAGGTGCGCGATCGACGGGACATCGAGCGCCATGCCGAGGCCGCGAGCGAGGCCAGGGCCCGCGTCCAGGTGCTCGGGGAGAAGCTGGCGGGCATTCCGGAGCGCGTGCGGGACCTGCGGGGGCGGCTCGACGTCGCGATCGACGCCGAGGCGAAGCTCGGTGAGGTCCGCAAGCGCGAGTCCGAACTGGTCGCCGCGGTCCGGGACGCGGAACGCCTGCCCGCGGCCGAGCGCGCCGTGGCGGATGCCGGAGCGGCGGCGCGCGAGGCCATCGACCAGCACCAGGAGGCGCGTGAACGGTTCCTCGAACTGCGGAGGTGGCGGCTCGACGGGATGGCGGCCGAGCTCGCGTCCCGGTTGACGTCCGACTCGCCGTGCCCGGTGTGTGGTTCCTCTGACCACCCGGCTCCGGCCATGGCGGCGCCCGAAGCTGTTTCACCGGAGCAGGAGCAGGCGGCCGAAGAGGCGGAGAGCCGGGCGGAGCGGCGCCGGAAGGCGGCGGAGGCGGCCAAGCACGAAGCCGAAACGAAGCTCGCGGCGTTGCGTGAGCGTCTGCGGGGCCGGGACGGCGCACAGCTGACCGAGGAACTTTCCTTGCTGCGCAGGGAGATCGCGGGTCTCGACGCGCTGGCGAAACAGCGGGCGCCGCTCGCGAAGCAGGTGCAGGCGGCCGAGACCGAGCAACGGGAACTGGAAGAGAAGCGCGCTGCCGAACTGCAGGCGGCCACGGCCGCCGAGACCCAGCACCGGGCGCTGACCGAGCGCGTCGCCGAACGCGCCCGGCGCCTGGAGGAGGCGCGAGGTGAGCACCCCGACGTCGCCGCCCGGCGCGCGCACCTGACGGGAATCGTGCGAGCGCTGGACGCCCTCGCCGAGGCGCGGTCCGCGGCTGCGAGCGCCGCTGAGCAGCTCGAGCGTCAGCGCGCTGAGGTTCGGGAAGCGCTGTGGCGAGCCGGTTTCGAGACCGTGGAGGAGATGCGGGCCGCCGCGCGTGACGAGGCGACGGTCCGTGATCTGGAGAAACGGCTGGCTGACGCCGGGAAGGCAGAGGCAGCGGCGCGGGCCACGCTGAACGAGCCCGAGCTGTTCGGGGTCGGGCCGGACGACGAGGTGGACGTCGAGTCGGCGAGGGCGAAGGCCCAGGCGGCGCGGGAACGGGCCGAGGCCGCGGTGGCTGTGCTGCGGTCGGCGGCCGCCCAAGCCGACGCCCTGGGCACGCTGGCCGAGCGGCTGGCGGCCGCGACCGAGCGGCTGCGGCCGCTGGAAGAGGAGTTCGCCGAGCTCGACGCGCTGACCGACGTGGTCAACGGGCGCGGGCAGAACGCGCGGAAGATGTCGCTGCGGTCGTACGTGCTGGCAGCCCGGCTGGAAGAGGTGGCCATCGCCGCGACGGCGCGGTTGCAGACGATGAGCCAGGGCCGCTACTCGTTCGTGCATTCCGATGCGGCCGGATCGCACGGCACGAGGGGCGGCCTGGGACTGGACGTGCTGGACGACTTCTCCGGCACGGTCCGTCCGGCGAAGACGCTGTCCGGCGGGGAGTCGTTCCTCGCGTCACTCGCGCTGGCCCTCGGGCTGGCCGACGTGGTCGCGGCGGAGACCGGCGGCTCGCTGCTGGACACGTTGTTCGTCGACGAGGGCTTCGGGACGCTCGACTCCGAAACCCTCGATGTGGTGATGAACATCCTCGACGAGTTGCGGGCCGGAGGCCGAGTGGTCGGCCTGGTGTCCCACGTGGAGGAGCTGCGGCAGCGGATCCCGACCCGGTTGCGGGTGCGCAAGTCCCGCACCGGGTCGAGTTTGGAGCTGCAGATGGCGTGAACTTCAGGAGCGGTACGGGGTTTCGTGGTCGAGCAGCCAGCGCTTGACGTCCACGCCCCAGCGGAAGCCGCCCAGCGCGCCACCGATGCGGAGCACCCGGTGGCAGGGCACGAACAGCGCTGCGGCGTTGCGGGCGCAGGCCGACGCTGCGGCGCGGATGGCGGCGGGGCGGCCGGCGAGGGTGGCGTACTCGGTGTAGGTGACCGGCTTGCCGGCGGGCACCGTGCGCAGCACGTCCCACGCGTGCTGCAGGAACTCGCCGGACCGCTGGCGCACGGGGATGTCGTCGATCGCGTCCAGTTCGCCGTCGTGGTAGCGGCGGATCGCGGTGCTCACCGCGCCGAGGTCGCGCTTCTCGCGGAGGTCGGACGGGCGCAGTGAGGGGGAGATCTGGGGAGTCAGTTCGCCGAGTTCGGCGGTCCAGCCGGAGGCCAGGACGGCGCCGTCGCTCGCGACGATGGCGGTGAACGGTCCGATCCGGGTGTCGGTCGTGGACCAGTGGGCGATGCTCATGTCGGTTCTCCTTGACGGGGTTCAGGCTTGGCTCGAGCGCCACAGGTACATGCCGGCGTAGGACCGCCAAGGTCGCCACGCCTGGGCGCGTTCGGTGAGTGCGGGGATGTCGTCGGCGATGCCGAGGGCGGCCGCGCCCTTGCGGAGGACGAGGTCACCGGTGAGCAGCACGTCGGGAGCGCCGAGGACGCGCATCAGCACGTAGTCGGCGGTCCACGGGCCGATGCCGTTGAGGGCGAGGAGTTCGGCTCGCAGCTCGGCGGGGTCGCGTCCGACGTGCACGTCGACGTCTCCGGACGCGAGTGCGGCAGCGGCGCCGAGGATGGCGTCGGTCCGGCGCTTCGGGCCGCGCAGCACCTCGTGACCTCGCTCGGCCACCGCCTCGGCGGTGGGGAACAGCAGGAGGTCGGGCTGCCACGGGACCGGCTCGCCGAGCGCGGCGGTGAGCCGGCCGGCGGCGGTGCGCGCGGCGGCGACCGAGACCTGCTGGCCGAGCATGGCGCGCAGCACCAGCTCGAAGCCGTCGGCGGCGCCGGGGACGCGGATGCCCGGGGTCGCGGCGACCGCCGGTGCCAGTGTCGGGTCGGCGGCGAGCACGCGCGCGACGGCCTCGGGGTCGGCGTCCAGGTCCAGCAGGCGCCGGGCCCGGGTGACGGCCGCGCCGAGGTCGCGGACGTCGGCGAGCCGGAGGTCGCAGCGCACGTGCCCGTCCTGCGGCGTCAGCGTCACCGTCGCGGCGCCGTGCGGGAGCCGGAGGGTGCGGGCGTAGCTGTGCTCGTCGACGGACTCCACGCCGGGCACGGCCCGGGCGGCGAAGAAGCCGAGGAGCCCGGCGGCGTCGAACGGCGGCCGGAACGGCAGCCGCAGGGACAGCCTGGTCCCGGCCGTGCCCGCTTCGGGCTCGGCGGCGCCGGCGCGGCGGCGTGCTGCGGCGGCGGCCGTGCGCAGCTGCGACGGGGTGCGGGCGAAGACCTCGCGGATGGTGTCGTTGAACTGCCGGACGCTGGCGAAGCCGGCCGCGAACGCGACGTCGGCCAGCGGCAGCTCGGACAGCTCGATGAGCAGCCGTGCCGAGTGCGCCCGGTGCGCGCGGGCGAGTGCCAGCGGTCCCGCGCCGAGTTCGGCGGTGAGGACCCGGCCGAGCTGCCGCTCGGAGTAGCCGAGGCGGCGGGCCAGGCCGGGCACGCCCTCGCGCTCGACGACGCCGTCGGCGATCAGCCGCATGGCCCGTGCGGCCAGGTCGGCGCGCACGTTCCACTCGGGTGAGCCGGGCACGGCGTCGGGCAGGCAGCGGCGGCAGGCGCGGAAGCCGGCGGCCTGCGCCGCGGCGGCGGTCGGGTAGAACCGCACGTTCTCCTGCCGCGGGGTGAGCGCCGGGCAGGACGGCCGGCAGTAGATGCCGGTCGTGCGCACGGCCGTGATGAACTGGCCGTCGAAGCGGGCGTCGCGCGAGGCGACGGCGCGGTAGCACCGCTCGTTGTCGCGCCAGAGCGCCTGCTCGGCCGGTGCGGCGATCGCTGTCATGGGTTCGATCCTGCCAGCAGGTCAGGCGCCTGACTGGCGGAATTCCGACATGGCCGTGAACGGGCGGCCGGGCCGGGTGGTGGGCCCGCCCCGTAGACTTCGGGCCGTGAGTCTGACCCTCGGTATCGTCGGCCTGCCCAACGTCGGCAAGTCGACCCTGTTCAACGCGCTGACCCGCAACGACGTGCTCGCCGCGAACTACCCGTTCGCCACCATTGAGCCGAACGTCGGCGTCGTGCCGCTGCCCGACGAGCGTCTGGACAAGCTCGCCGAGATGTTCAGCTCCGCCCGCACCGTGCCGGCCACGGTGTCCTTTGTGGACATCGCAGGCATCGTCAAGGGCGCGTCCGAGGGCGCCGGCCTCGGCAACAAGTTCCTCGCGAACATCCGTGAGGCCAACGCGATCTGCCAGGTCATCCGCGTGTTCGACGACCCGGACGTGGTGCACGTCGACGGCCGGGTGGACCCGTCGTCGGACATCGAGACGATCAACACCGAGCTGATCCTCGCCGACCTGCAGACGCTGGAGAAGGCGCTGCCGCGGCTGGAGAAGGAAGCCCGGACGAAGAAGGAGAACCGGCCCGCGCTGGAAGCCGCGCAGAAGGCGAAGGACATCCTCGACAGCGGACGGACATTGTTCTCCGCGCAGAAGGAGGTCGACACCGCGCTGCTGCGTGAGCTGAGCCTGCTCACCCTGAAGCCGTTCCTGTACGTCTTCAACGCCGACGAGGGTGTGCTGACCGACCAGGCGAAGCGCGAGGAGCTGACGAAGCTGGTCGCCCCCGCCGACGCCGTGTTCCTGGACGCGAAGGTCGAGGCCGAGCTGCTCGAACTCGACGACGAGGAGTCGGTGCGCGAGCTGCTGGAGTCGGTCGGCCAGACCGAGCCCGGCCTGCACGCGCTGGCCCGCGCCGGGTTCCACACGCTCGGGCTGCAGACCTACCTCACGGCGGGCCCGAAGGAGTCCCGCGCGTGGACGATCCCGCAGGGCGCCACCGCGCCCCAGGCCGCGGGCGTCATCCACACCGACTTCGAGCGGGGCTTCATCAAGGCGGAGGTCGTGTCCTACGACGACCTCGTCGAAGCCGGCTCGATGGCCGCCGCGCGCTCCGCGGGCAAGGTCCGGATGGAAGGCAAGGACTACATCATGGCCGACGGCGACGTGGTCGAGTTCCGCTTCGCACCAACGTCTAAGCACTAGCCAAGCGGACCTCGACGCGAGTCGGCCCCGGCGGGTGGTTGCGTCACCACGCACGGGGCCTAGGCCGGAAGCGAGGTCCGACCCATGCGTGACACTACCCCCTGCCCTGGTGGGGGCGTTGCCCTGTGAGCATCGAGGCGATCTCCTGGGCGCTGAACCGCGCACCCATCCCGACCTGCCGCAAGGACGCGTCCAGCCTCGCCGTGGTGTTGATCGGCTTGGCGAACCACGCCGATCCCTGGGGGCGCAACGCGTTCCCGTCCGCCGCGACGCTGACGCGGTACACGCGGCTGAGTGAGAGCACCGTCCGGCGCAGCCTGGACCGGTTGGAGGCCCTGGGGCTGATCACCCCGTCCGACCCCGCGATTGTGGCCGCCCACATCAAGCGGGCCGACCGGCGCCCGCAGGGATGGGACCTCCAGTTGTCGCTGGGGGGTGTGGATAACCCTCCGAACGGGGTGTCACCACGCCATCCCGCTGACCTCGACGAGGTGTCATCCGCGCCGAACGGGGTGTCATCCGCAGGGGAACGGGGTGTCACCACGACACCCGAACCGTCCTATAACCCTTCCAGGAACCGTCCCGCGCGCGAGCGCGCGCCCGAAACGGCGCGCTCGCCGCTGCCGCCGGTGTGCGGCCAGTGCGACGCCCGCGAGTCGGACCCCGTGAGCGCCCGCGTGGTGTGGGACGCCGACGACCGGTGCACGCCGTGCCCGCGTTGCCACCCCAGCCGGATCGGGGGTGCCCGATGACGCGCGCTTGGATCAACTGGGGCGGCCTGGCTGTGGTGGCGCTGGCGGCGGCCGTGCTGTCGTTCGCGTCCCTGCGGCACCTGGCGATCGTGTGCGGCACGCCGACGGGCCTGGCGTGGCTGCTGCCGGTGTGCATCGACGCTGCCGCCGTCGTCGCCACGCGGCTGTGGCTGTCAGGCGAGACGCCCGCCGAAGCGCGCCGGTTCGCCCGGGCGCTGGCGCTGGCGATGATCGTCCTGTCCGTCGCGGGCAACGGTGCGGATCACGCGCTGGCCGCGTACGGCATCCTCCCGCCGTGGTGGGCGGTGGTGGCGGTGGCGTCCGTTCCGCCCGCCGTTCTGGGCGCGGTGGCGCACCTGTCGGCACTGGTGACCGGTCGTCCCGCCGACGCGGTTCCGGAGGTCCCGGCGGCCGTACCGGCGCCGGTCGAGGTCCCCGTACCGGAACCCGTCGCCGAGGTGCCGCCGACCGTGGCCGCGCCGGAGCCAGTTCCGGCCCCTGAACCTGCCCGTACCGGTCGTGACCAGGGGCCCCGCCGTCCCCGTCCCGTTCCGGCGGGTCACACGGACGCGGAACTGATGACGCGGCTCCGCGCCCTCGCCGACGAGCTTGGCGGGCCTCCGTCGGTCGGTCGGACCCGTACCGCGTTGGGCGTCGGTACCGGCCGTGCACAGCGGCTGCTGGCTGCCCTGAACGAACCCGTGCGCCTTGTCTCGACCGGCACGGACGGGGGTGCGCGATGAGCCAGAACGCGGTGGAGCTGGCCCCTGAGGTGCTGACGGGGGAGCTGCTGACCGAAGAGGAGTACCGCCGGTCCAAGGCACGCCGCCTGACGGAGACGGCCCGGTCCCGGCTGCCGGTCCAGTGGCAGACGCCCGAGTCCAGGCGCCAGGTCGCGGGAGCGCTTGCCGGCCAGTTTGCCCTGGCGCCTGTGCGCTATCCCCGCGCAGTGGGCCGGGGCCTGGTGATCGTCGTCCGTGCATGGTGGGGCTGGGTCCGGGTGAGCGACTTCTACGAGGCCGCCAAGGCGGGGGACAAGCTGGCGGACAAGTGGCTGGAGATCGCGGCCCTGCGGCGTCGGCGGGCCATCATCACGCTGGTGACGCTGGGCGTGCTCGGGGTCGGCTCCGGTGTCGTCGGCCTGGCCGTCGGGTCCGCCCCGGTGCTGCTGGCCGGAGGGGCGGCCTCCGCTGCCCTCGCGATCGCCGGACGCCGCAAGGACGGCGCCGGGGGCCGCAAGGCGGTCGTGGGCGCCCGGACGCTGGCGTGGGCGATGGACGGGGATCACCTGGTAGAGGCATTCCGCGCGGCCAAGGTCATCGGCAAGGACGACGGGTTGCAGTTCGTCCGGCTGCCCAAGCGTGACGGCTCCGGGTGGTACGTGGTGGTGGACCTGCCCGCGTCCCGCCGCGCTTCGCAGGCTGTGGCGCACCGGGAAGACCTCGCAAGCGCCCTCGCCGTGGACGAGTCGCGCCTGATCCTGGAGCGGGTACGCGGGGACGACGGCCACGCCGGACGGCTGGCGCTGTGGGTGGGCGACAGCGACCCGTACGCCGCGCCACCGGTGGAATCGCCGCTCGCCAAGGCGGAGAGCTGGGACCTGTGGCGGCCCCCGCCGTTCGGCACCACGGCGCGTGGGACGGCGGTGGCGCTGCCGGTGGTGTGGACGTCGCTGCTGGTCGGCGCGATCCCCCGCATGGGCAAGACGTACGTGATGCGGCTGCCGCTGACAGCCGCCGCGCTGGACCCACACGTGCGGTTGATCGTCGCCGACGGCAAGGGCGGCAAGGATCACCGGCCGTACGAGCTGGTGGCGCACCGGTACATCCGCGATGCCCGGGCCGATTCGGTGGTGCGGCTGATCGCGGTGCTGGAGGAAGCCGCCGCCGACGTGGAGGACCGGTTCTCTCGGCTGGCCGACATGGACGACGAGGTGTGCCCGGAATCCAAGGTCACGCCCGAGATCACCCGCAACCCTCGCTACGGGATGCCGCTGACGGTGATCGGTATCGACGAGATCCAGAACTACCTGGAAGACGACACCCCGGTGGACCCCGGCAACCCCAAGGGCAAGAAGCGGGGCCAGCGGGTGCTGGAGCTGCTGACGTTCATCGCCAAGACCGGACCGGCCGCCGGGTATTCGCTGGTGCTGGCGACGCAGAAGCCGGACAGCGCGGTGATCCCGGACAAGCTGCGCGGCCAGTTGGGCACCCGGTTCGCACTCAAGGTCATGACGTGGCAGGCGTCCGAAACCATCCTCGGCGCGGGCACCTACAAGGCGGGTATGGACGCGTCCAAGCTGCTGACCAGCCACAAGGGTGTGGGGCTGCTGCGCGGCGCGGACGGCGAAACCGACCTCGACGCGGGCGAGGCCGTCACCGTGAAGACCCACCTGCTGCCGATCAAGGACATCCGCGCGGCGTGTGAACGCGGCCGGGCGCTGCGCGAGGACGCCGGAACCCTGACCGGCGACGCGGCCGGGGACCGCGCGGTGGGCGACCTCCCGGCGCACGTGGCGGCCCGCATCGAAGAGGCTGCCCGGGTGGAACCGGCCACCGTTCCCGCGTCCGTGGACATCCTGGACGCCGAGGTGGTGGACGACGACTTGCCGGAGCCGCTGGGCGCCCTGGTCGACGCGATCGACGACGACGAGGACGGCCTGGTGGCGACGGCGGATCTGGCGGGCCGGATCGGCTGGGAGGCCAAGGATCTGGGGCAGGCGCTCCGGCGGTTGGGCGTGCCCGCGCCGACCCCGCCTCGGCAGCGCATCAACGGCTCACCGCACCCCGTCGCGGTGGTGAACCTCGCCGACATCCGGGCCGCCGTGGTGGCCCACTACGACGGCTGAGGTCCGCACAGGGGTCCGCACACCGTTGTGCGGACCCTGCCCGGGGTGTGTGCGGAGCCGCGGAGTGCGCCGAAACGGGCGCTGAGCTGCCCGGACAGCTCCGATCACGGCCAGCCGATGAACCTTGTGCCGACCGGCGCCGAACACTCCGCACAGGCCCGCACAGACCCCGTTTCCCAACTCCCCGGCGCCCGCCGGTTGAGGTCCGCACAACCACTGGAGGAGCAATGTCCCCGAGCACGGTCAACCACAGCCGCGAATTCCGGCCCCTGCGGTGGCTGGGATGGGCGCTGGTCGGGTGCGCGGTGTCGTTCGTGATCGGACTCGCCGCTGCCGAGTCGGCGACGCCGCCCGCCGACAGCCCGGTGACCTGCGCTCCCTGACGATCACCGGAAAACCCCCCGCCGAGGGGCTTACCCTGGTGTCGTGGCCTCGACCGGAAACACGCTCCGGCAGATCCGCCACGCGCGGGGGAAGTCCCTCGCCGTGGTGGCGGGCCTTGCTGGCATCTCCCCGTCGTACCTGTCCCGCCTGGAGTCCGGAGAACGCGCCCTTGACCGCCGATCGCTGATCGTGGCGCTGGCGAGCGCGCTGGAGGTCGCGCCCAGCGAGATCACCGGCGCCGCGATCACCGCACCCCGCGAGGCCGAAGAGGACCGGGCGCTGTCGGAGGTCCGCCTTGCTCTGCTGGCGGTCAGCCTGAACGAGCCACGCGGCGAGGTCCAACCGGTCGAACAGCTCCGCGCCCGCGTCGGCGGGGTGGTGTCCGCGATCAACGACGCCCAGGCCGACGCCGTGGGCGCGCTGCTGCCCGCGCTGATCCGGGACCTGCACACCACCCGCAACGCCAACCGCCACGAACGCGAGGTGCTGCACCTGCTGACGCTGGCCCACATGCAGGGCACCCAGGCGTGGCTGGCGATGGTCGGCGCCCCGATGGACCTGGCGTGGCAGGCCGCGACGCTCGCCCGGCAGGCCGCCGAGGAGCTGGACGAGCCGGTGCCGCTCGCGATCGGCGCCTACGGGACGTCGATGGGCCTGCTGGCGGCCGGAGCGTTCGACCTCGCCGCGCGGACCCTCGCCGCCGTGGAACTACCGCTGGTCACGACGGAGGACCTGCAACTGGCCGGCTCACTCGCACTGGCGTCGTCGCTGGTGGCCTCGGCGCAGAAAGACGCCGCCGAACGGGCCGCCGCGCTGGAGCACGCCGCCGAGCTGGCCGAGCGCACCGGCGAGACCAACGTCATGGGGTTCGGGTTCGGGCCGTCCAACGTGGGCGTGTGGCGGATGCAAGGCGCACTGGAGGCGGGCGAGCACGCCGAGGCCGCCAAGATCGCCGAGACCGTGAACCCCGACGCCCTGACCGTCCGCGCGCGACAGGCCGTGTACTGGCGCGACAGAGGCCGCGCCCTGGCGCGTCTGCCGCGTCAGCGGGACACCGCCGTGATGATGCTGCGCCGGGCCGAGGAGATCTCGCCGGAGCACGTCCGGCGGCACCCGTTCACGCTGTCCGTCGTGGCGGAACTGGTCGCCAAGGCCAAGCGTGACGCTGTCGGCCGGGAGCTGCGCGGGCTGGCGTACCGGGCCGGTCTGCCCGTGTAGTCCGTTCGGGTGTTTGCCACGCAGGCAACTTCCGTGGCCGCTCCGGCGCCAGGCTGATGATCATGAGCCTGACGAACCGCGAGCGGACCGCTCGATGACGGTCCGCCTGCTGATCGGCCGACCGCTGCCCGGCGTTGTCGGAGAGGCGAGGCGGGTGGCGCACCTGTTCCCCTCCAGGGGCCGGTACCCCGACACCCTGACGGCCTACTGTGGCGAGGTGTTCTGGTCCGGGGACCTGGAGTGGCTGGACGGTCCGGCCGGGATGCCGTGCACGGCGTGCCTGCTCCGCTCGCGTCGTTCGCAGGCTGCCGCCCCCCGGCCGGTGCGGGATGCCTCCCCCGAGATCCCCGACGCCTCGCACCGGCCGGGCCTCCAACCCCCCGGCGGGGGGTGAACCGCTACTGTCCGGCCGTGCCGAACGACGACTACAAGCTGTTCCGTGTGACGGTCCGCCCGCCGCCTTGGGATGAGGAGCCGGTGCGGCACATCGTCGAGGCCCGCACTGCCCAGGAAGCGGCCAAACCGTTCCCGCGCAACAGCGTCATCAACGTGGAGCGCTACAGCGGCGTGAAACAGCCGACGATCCGCGTGGAGCCGGAACCCAGCCGGGTCGGCCGGGGCATCGTGTGGGCGGCCCGGCAGCTTTGGCGCGGGACCAAGGCTGCCGGACGCGGCGCTCGGGTGGCGTGGCGCTGGGCGTCCAACAAGGACGCGCGCTGATCACGCATCAGCAGCGGCCCTGTAGCTCGCGCACGGCGCCGTCTTCGGCAACGGCATAGAGATCGATCCGCAGCAGCGTCAGCACCCGCTCAGGGACCCGCTGGGCCGCCCGGACTGATCGGGGCTCGTCCCGGACGACGAGCGCATAGCGGGCCGCCGGATCGTCGCTGGTCGGCATTCGGGCGAGGAGCTGCCCGATCGCGGTATTCACGTCCAGGCCCGGTGCTGAGGTCTTGCCCTTGGCCTCGGCGTACAGCCGGTCACCGTCCCGGTCGGCCACGACATCAACGTGGTTGACCTCTGTGCGAACGGTCCACCCCGCAGCCGTCAGCCACGCGCAGAACGCTTGGACGACCTGCGCCTCGTCGCCCCTCATGGAAACTCATCCGCGCCAGCGTCGCGGTTAAGGACGACGGTCGTGCCAGCCAGATACTCCAAGGCGAGGGCGGTGGTCTCTACCAGGACGCGGGCAGATGTGCGCATCAGTGGCAAGGGGCGGGGTTGGGAACCCACCACAATCTCGGCTGACTCGATGACCTCCAGGTGCATAACGCCCCCGCGCGCCAGGTGCGAAACCCACAGGTCGTGGTTGTGCCCGGCGGTGTACTTCGTGCTGGGCCGCCGGTAGTTGGCCAAGCGGGACCTGAGCGAGCCACCCTCACCGATGTACACCTCGGGAAGGTGTTGCCCGGCCCGGCCTGTCAGGGATACCCGGTAGACGCCCGGCGCGGAAGGCAGGGGCGGCAGCACGAGGAAACGGTTGGCGTCGAGCGTGATCGGTCCGGCCGCCCGCCACTCAAAGCGCACGGTCCCTTCGGTGATCACTGCGACTCCGGCAGCGGCGGGATGATGCCGGGCCTTCGTGGAGGTGGGGCAGGCGGTATGGACCTCGCTTCCGCCCTGTTCGCCGGGTCCGCTAGGAAGGCCAGCATCTGCTGGAGGTCTGTCAACTCGCAGTCGTCCCGCCATGGGAACCCGTGCTCCTTGACCAGCCACAGCGAGATCGTGCGCGTGTCGTGTCCGACCTCCTCCGCCAAGCCCTCCACCGCGCGGTGTACCTCGGTCCGATGGGCGTAGTACTGGTCGTGCTTGCCGAACCGTCCGGCCAGCGCGTGCAGGTGCCAGATCCGCTCGTATTCGTCGTTCGCAGCCTCGTAGTCGCGCTCGCGGGCCTCGACGCCGCCGGGATACTCTCGGCCGATCTCAAACCGTGGATCGTCGTACGGCTCGGGCGGCAGGGGCGGCAGCGTGGAGCCCATCAGAGACCGATCCCAGCCACAGCGTTGTCGGCCCACTGGTCGACCACGCGCATGTACCCGTGCAGGACGGCGGACGTGGGCGACCAGCCGCCCTGCGCGGCGATGGTCTTGGCGTCGTGCCCTGCACGCCGCGCCTCCGTTGCCAGCCCCGCGCGCGCACTGTGCCCCGTGTAGCGCACCGTCAGGCCCGCACGGGCAGCGGCGCGGTTGATGACCTCGCCGACCGCCTGCCCACTCAGGCCTCCGTCCTGGAGCTGGTCGTGCCGGTTGATCCGGCGGAACGCCGGGCCGTCGACCAGGCCCGCCACGGTGCGCCAGCGACGCCACGCACGCACCGGGCACGTGCCCTCGTGGCTGCCGTACGGAACGGCCACCGTCCGCGCGCCCGTCTTGCCGAACCGCACGGTGACCACAAGACCCTCCGGCTGGTCCACGATGTCGCTCACGAGCAAGCTCGCCACCTCGGACCGACGCCCCGCGATGCCGAACGCCAGCAGCACCAGCGCGCGGTCCCGGATACCCGCCAGCGTGTCCGGACAGGCAGCGCAGATGGTGCGCAGGTCTTTCACGGTGAGGGCTGGTGCCTGCCCGCGTCCCCGCTTCTCGCCAGCCTCGGCGAGGCGCCGTCGGTAGCCGTTCAGGGCCGCACGGGCCGATTCGGACGCGGCCTTGGGGGGATTGGCCCCGCGTGCTCGGAGGCCCACCACGACACCGCCCAACCGACGGTCGATCGTGCTGGGCGCCGCGCCCCTGTTCTCCAACCACGCCACGAAGCCGACCAGCGCCCCGGCGGTGTCGCTGGATTCGGGGATGCCGATCTCCGCCGTGTACTCCTGCCAGGCCCGCCAATCGGCGGCGTACGCGCGGATCGTGTTGCGCGGCCGTTGCGTTGCCACGTAGTCAGCCGCCGCGCGCTCCAGTTCGGCGAGACGAGGAGTGGCAGGGGCGAGTTCAGCACCGGTCATGACAGTGATCCTAACCCACGATATGGAAACATATCGGTGGTTAGGAGTGCGGCTGAGCGGTGACCGTGCAAACCACACGCCTGCCACGTTGCGCCACTGCGGGGGTAAACCTCATTCGCGCTGCTCATGCTGGGACCGGGGCGGGGTTGGGGGCTGCCGCACGCCTGTCGCCCACTCTGGTCGTGGCAGTCCGCGGAGTCACCCCACGTCGGGGGGTGAACCGTCGGCGAGCAGCCCCACCAGGTCGTCCAGGTCCGTGTCCGTTGCGATCACCGCCAGCAGTTGCTGTATCTCGGTGTCGATGACGCGCCGTGCCACGATCGGGCACCCCGGTGCGTCGAGGTCGCGCACCAGCTCGGTGCGCTCCGGCTGTGGGTCGTGGTGGGTCATGGTGCGGTCGGGGCCGTCACTGGCCGGCTGCCTTCCTGGCCTTCTTCGCGGCCGTGCGCTTGGCCTTGTCCGCCTTGTGCTTGGCGCGGGCCTTCCGCCGCTGGAGGTCCAGCTTGCGGCCGTGGACGCACATCGGGTCGTGGCGCACCGCGAACACCACGCCGGGGCCGTCGTGGTCGCCCGTGTGCGGCTCCACGGTGCTGACGCAGTCCGGGCACTGCGCCTGAGCCACAGCCTCCTGGTAGGTCATCAGGCCGGGGAACGGCGCGAGGACGAGTTCACGGGTGGACTTCGGCATGACGGTCTCCTGTCTGTGCGGTGATCTGCCGGGCCTGCTCGGCGAGGGCCGGAAGCGCTTCGGGGTAGTGGGCCGTGATCTCGGCGAGGGCGGCGAGGCCGGTGCGGACGGTCTCGGCGATGTCGGCGCGGACGCGGTCAGTCATCACGGCACCAGCTCCATCGCCCGGAGCTTGGCCTGCATCTCGGGGGAGCCCTTGTTGGCGCGGCGAGCCCACTGCGCCAGGGTCTTCGCGCTAGGAACCTGGAAGCGGCGGTACACGTCCGGGACCCTGTCGTACGCCTCAGCTGCCCAACGCTCCGGGTCCGGGATGTCCGTCCACTCCGGCCCGGAACGGGTGTCCTCGGCGTCCTCAGCCCTCTTTCCGGCCGGGGACGGCACGGTGTCCGTACTGGGCTCCCGACTCGCCTCGTGCTCGTCCTCAGCCTCTTTCGTCGGGGACGGCACCGACGGGGCGTTGGCCTCGCTGTCGGCCAGCTCGTCCGCCCAGTCGTAGGCGTCGCGGCCTTCCTCGGGGGAATCGCCGACGGGGTCGCTGGCGCCGCCCCGCGCCGGAGGCGTGGGGGAGGCCGCGCGGCCGGTGGAGCGCGTTCCCCCCAGCGGGGGGCGGAGGGGGGAGAAGTTGGTGTGGTCCTCCTTGGTGTGGTTGTAGTTCGTATGGTTCTTGTCCCCATTCGGGGACCGACCCATGTCCTCGTTCAGGGGCGACCCCGTGTCCCCGTTCGGGGACACACCCCGATCGGGCGCAGCCCCTGTAGGCCCGGTTACGGGGGCATGTCCCTGTTCGGGGACGTCCCCCTTCGGGGACGTACCGTCGCCGGGGACCAAGTCCCGCAGGTGGGTCGGCCACTGGAGGCCGGTGGGCGGGTTCTCCGCAAGCGTGTACTCGTTGTGAAGGCCGTGCCGCGTCCTCACCTTCGCCACCGAGACCGCGCCGATCTTCTCCAGCTCGCGCATCCACTTGCCGATGTTGTTCCGCTTCGCGAGGCGCATCATCGTCGCGAGGCGCTCTTGCGACGCCCACACTCGCCGGTCAGGGGAACCGTCTTCGAGCTTCCTTGTGCGGTTTACATGGGACATGAGAACGCAGTAGAGGCGCACGGCCTGGGTCGAGATCGGAGCCGAAAGCACCCACTCCGGCACCTGGACGAACGGCAGGCGGCTACCAGAATCCCCCGCAGGCGGGGTAGAATCGGCGGTAGGAAACGTCCTCCCAGCAAGGGTTTCCGTGGCCGCCCCGTTGCCCCCGGGGCGGCTTTCCCTTGTCTTCACCGGATTTCACCCCCCGTCGAGGGGGAAAGCAGGGCTGCCAGGCGGGCGCGCTGCTCGTCAGTCAGCGGCGGCCACGTCGCCAAGGCATCGGTGATGTGCCTCTGGAGGATCGCCGCGCGGAGTTCACGCTGGAGATCCTCCGCGTCCGGCTGGTTCCACCGCTTCGCGTTCGCTACACGGGCGCGCAGGTGGTGGATCGTGCTGCTATCACCACGGACGGTCAAGGAGACCGCACCTCCCTCACGGGCCGGTGTCCCGGCCCAGTCGGTGCGCGGTGGATTCTCCTTGTTCAGTCGTTCCGGTGCGCTTGTTTACTTCGGACGGCCTTGATCCTTCCATCGGTTGGACGCGGCCAGCAACCGTCGTTCTCCGGGTATCCCTTGTGGCACAAGATTTTTACCCCATTTCGGGGGGTAAACATGTTGTGTGACCAGGGAAAACGCGATCGCGTTCGTAGTGTGATCCGTGCAGCACGACAGATAGTCGGGGGCGTGCTGTTCGCGTCCATCGCGCGTAGGGCCGACAGTGGGTGCGTGCGCGCAGGGCCTAGCCCGGCTCACCTCGAATGGACAGACACAGCGCCGGAGGCCTAGCCCGGCTGGGGAGTCCACGGAACCCCTACCTAGGAGGCACACCCAATGCGGGTGACGACTTTCAAGCAGGCTGACGAGGTGCTGGCAAACCTCGCTCGATCGGCGGCCAAGTACCGAGGGCAGTACACCGAGGAGGCGGTGCGGTCGCTGGAGCAGTTGGCGGCTACCAAACGCGAGGTGCTCGCCCAGAAGGCACGCCTGGAGGCCGCCCAGACGCCCATCCGCGCGGAGGTGATCATCCCCGGCCAGGGCACTGTCAAGAGCGCGGATCGGCTCGTGGAGCACGTTGCGGACGCCCTCCAGCGCACCGCAGGCGCTCCGGCGGCGAGCAGCAAGGTGCTGATGCGGGTGAACACCACCTATCCGGAAGCGCGGACGCTCCAGACCGGCGTGCCCTCCGCAGGCATCATGCCGAGGATCGACGCCACGCGTTCCCTGGATGCGCTGACCGCCGCTGGTGGCCTCTGTGCGCCTCTGGAGACGGTCTACGACATCCCGGTGGTGGGCGTGGCTGATCGACCCGTCAGGGACGCGCTGAACCGGTTCCAGGCTGAGCACGGTGGTATCGAGTTCCGCCGGGTGATCGATGCCAGCAACCTGACGGCTGGCGTGTGGACCGTGGACGACGATGTGGCCGCCGACGCACCCGACGGCGCGCGCAAGACGGTCCAGCAGTTCGACTGCCCGCCCGTGGAGACGGTCGCGGTACGGGCGATCTACTCCGTGCTGGAGTTGGCGAACTTCATGGCACGGTTCGACAGGGAGTACGCGCAGGCCGCCGTGGAAACGAGCCTGATCGCGGCTGCCCGCGTCGCCGAGAACGAGCTGCTGGCCGACATCCTGGCCGGGTCCACGCTGGTGACCGTCCCGAAGCGGCTGGGCGCGGCCCGGGACCTCCTCGCCGGTCTCGATCAGGCCGTGAGCTACTACCGCAGTCGCCGCCGCTTGGCGGTCCAGCCGCCGCTGACCTGGATCGCGCCGGTGTGGCTGCGCGACGAGATCCGCGCCGACATCGTCCGCCAGCAGGCCAGCGCCGACACCGCGCAGGCTCTCGCCGAGGCTGATGCGGAGATCGAGCGGTGGTTCGCGGTCCGGCACGTCACGCCGGTGTGGCACCTGGACGGCCTGCCTCAGCAGACCGTGGGCGCCCTGACGATCCCGGCGCAGTCGTTCCCCGCTGCGCTTGCCGGCCAGCCCCTCCCCGCGTGGCCGACCTCGGTAGACACGGCCCTGTTCCGGACCGGCGACTGGCTGTACCTCGACGGTGGGCGCCTGGATCTCGGCGTGGTGCGGGACAGCGAGCTGAACGCCCGGAACCGGTTCCAGACGTTCGTGGAGACGTTCGAGGCCGCCGCGTTCGTCGGTGTGGAGTCCCTGCGCGTGGTGTTCCAGAACCTCGCGCCGACCGGCGAGGCCCAGGCCCCGATCGCTGTGTAGGCCTCGCACAAACGGCCGTCAGGGGTCTTCTCCCGCCCCTGGCGGCCGTTTCTCATGCGGCCAGAGACTTCCGCCACAGCATCACCACGGAGTCCTCATCGAACGTGCGGCGCCCGCGTGGCGCTGGAAGCAGGAACACCATCGCCAGCATGTCGATGACGTTCCGGCGGATCATCAGCGGTGAAGCCTCGAACGCCGCTACTGGGTCAGCAGCGAGCAGCAGCGATGCCGCGCCCGTGTTAACCGACAGGCGCGCCAAAGCGGCCTCGGCTCCTACGAGTTCGGCCTGAACCTTGGCCGTCGCGACCTGGTACCGGCGGCCATCGATTAGACCGCTGTCGTAGTCCTCGCCGATGCGGTCCAGGCGGGCTCGCAACCGGGCCACTTCCTCCTGTGCCTCCGTGGCTTCACCGGACTCTCCCAGTGGCAGCAGGTCGGCGAGGTCCGGGGCGCCCAGCCGCGCCCGGATGTGATCCGTCACGAACGTATCGATGCCTCGCTGCGCCCGGGTGATGCACCCGCTTGGACAGCGGTACCGGTTGCCCGACCACGACACCACCGGCGACTCGCACACGCCGCACCGGTACAACCCGGCGCCGAGGTGCTTCCGGTCGGTGCCGTAGCCGTTCGTTCTCCGCCGAGGATCGGCCAGCCGAGCCTGGACCACCGCGAACGTGTCGTCAGGCACGATCGCCTCCCAGGTCCCGCGCTTGCCGATTTCGCGGCCCTGATACACCGCGCGTCCGGCGTAGCGGGGGTTCGTGAGCATCGTGCGGACGCTGGACGGGTTCCACGCCTGGCCGCGCCGCGTCGGCACGCCGCTCTCGGTGAGCCATGCCGCCAGCGAGCGCAGGGAATCCCCTGCCGCGAACCGGTCGAACACCTTGCGGACGATCTTGGCTTCCTCACCGATCAGCTCACCGGACACGGTGTAGCCGGTGAGCCGCACTCCGAGGGGCGGTTTCCCCATCTCAGCCCGCTGGGCTGCCGCACGTCGCTGCCGGGCCGCCTTGCGCTGGACCTCGCTCCGGGCAACGCTCGCCTTGATCCGGGCGAAGAGTTGGCCCGCGTCCGTGGAGAGATCCGCTTCGCCATTGGCGGTGACCAGCAGCAAGCCGCGTTCCTCGGCGGCCTCGATCCAGTCTTCGAGCTGGCGAGGCTGCCGCGTCAGACGGTCCAGGTCCCAGCACACCAGCGCGTCGAACTGCCCCGCCTGGTACGCCTCCACCAACCGGTCGTATCCCGGGCGCGCGCGACGCCGGTCGGACGCGCTCACCGAGTTGTCGACGAACTCAGCGACGATCTGCCAGCCGCGCTGTTCGGCGATCCGCTGGCAGTCCTCCCGCTGCCGCTGGATCGCCAACTGCTCGCCGGTCGCGTCGAGGGAAATCCGCAGGTAGATCGCGCAGCGGATCGGTGATCTGGGGCCGGTGGTTGTCTCCACCCGTATATGGTTGCATGATGTTGTAGTCAGGTGGAGTTCAGGTTCAACGTCTGACCCGGCCTACCGCGCTGATCGCTCCGGCGAGGGCGACACCCGGTGCCGTGTCCCGCAGGAGGGCCGGCATCCGGGCGTCGGCGAGTTTGAACAGTGCCGCGAACGCCAGGGCGAGCACCACGACGCGCCCCGCGTTGCGGATGGCTGCTCCGAGGCCCAGTTTCGTCACGTCCAGGAACGGGTACGGGTACCAGTCGGTGAAGGCGCCCTGCGTGAAGATGTAGACGAGCCACGCCAAGGGCCACACAAAGGCGCCCGCGACCGTCGACCACGAGATCCGCGGGCGCGGCCCGAACAACAGCGACGCCGCGATCGTCGCCCACGGGGAGATGTAGTGGAAGCCGATGGTCACGGCCAGAGCGGCTCCGGTGAGGTGCACCTGGGGCGCCAGCATGATCGCGAAACCAGCCCGGTGATGAGGATCCCGAGTAGCGCGTCCAGCCGCACCACGCGCCAGACCGGGCCGTCGAAGGTGGTGCGCCACACGAGCACCAGCGCGGCGGCGAGCACGAGCAGGTTGCTCTCGATGGTGAAGTAGCTGAAGAGCCGCCACAGGCGGACCCCGAGGTTGAGCGCCTCGGCCTGGCCGGAGTTCGCGTCGGCGCCGCCGGTGAAGATCAGCGCCAGCTGGACGGCGAGCGAGGCGATCACGACGAGCGCGACGAGCCCGTGCCAGCAGCGGGACACGGTCCGGGACGTTCGAGCCGCGGGAATCAGGTGACCGAAAGTAGCTCGTGGGTCCACGGAGCGCGAGCTCATGGCGCCGGGTCGCGGTCTCCGGCGCGGTGGGGTGGGGTGGGGCGGCGCGAGGGCCGTGGGGGGTGTGGGGCTGGTGGGCGGTGCGCGGGCTGGCGGGCCGGTGAGCCGTTGGGGGTGTCAGGGGCTGGTGGGCGGTGCGCGGGCCGGCGGGCCGGTGAGCCGTGGGCGATGTGTCGGCTGGCGGGCTGGTGGGCTGTGGGGGTTCCAGGGGTTGGTGGATGGTGCGCCGGCTGACGGGCCAGTGGGCCGTGGGGGTGTCAGGGGCTGGTGGATGGTGTGCCGGCTGACGGGCCGGCGGGCTGTCGGGGTGTCAGGGGCTGGTGGGCGGTGTGCCGGCTGACGGGCCGGCGGGCTGTCGGGGTGTCAGGGGCTGGTGGGCGGTGTGCCGGCTGGCGGGCCGGTGGGCCGTGGGGTTCCAGGGGCTGGTGGGCGGTGCGCCGGCTGGTGGGCGGTGCGCGCGCCGCAGGGCGGGTGGACCATGAGCGGTGGGGCGTGCTGAGGTGGCAGGGCGCCTGCTCAGGGCACAGCGGAGCCCGCCGCCGGCGGCTGGGCGACACCGAAAGAACAAGAGAACGCCCAGGCCGGGGAAGCCTGGGCGTTCTCTCGTGAACTGCGGGCGTCGAGCCCGTAACCGCCGATCAGCAGGTCACGTTCACCGATCCGCTCGACTCGAACGACACGTGCACGTGGTCGTAGTGGTTGGCCGTGGCGTCGCCGCGGTCTTCCATCGTCGACCAGCCGCTGCCGTCGTTGTAGCGCTGCCTCCAGATCACGTACTTGACGTTGAACTCGGACTGGTTGGCCAGCAGGTAGTCGGCGATGGCGTTGCCCGTCGACGTGTCCACCATGAAGTCCAGCGCGAGGCCACTGGGGTGGTCGCTCGTGCCGGAGCGGCCCGCTCGGCCGCCGATGTCGTCCACGCCGAACTTCGCGGCGATGTGGTTGCCCACCTTCGCCACGTGCGGCAACGTGCCCTCGAGCACCGACGAGCAGGCGTTCGCCGCCTTGGTCGTCGTCTTCGGGGTCGTCTTCGTGGACTTCGGCGTCGACTTCGAAGTGGTCGACGGCGGGGGCGCCACCGGCGGCGTCGTCGTCACCGGCGGGGGAGGCGGTGGCGGCGTGGTCGTGCTGCTCGACGTGCTCGTCGGGGCCGAGGTCGTCGGCAGCGGCTTCATCTGCGCCGCCATGCTGGCCGTGTCCTGCCTGCTGAAGTTGCCGGTCAGCCAGACCGCGAAGCCCAGCACGAACGCCGCGGCCAGGCCGATCGCCAGGGGGACTCTCAGCGATTTCGCTTTGGATCTATGTCGACCCACCATTCGGAAGATCACCATTTTCGGGGAGGGGACTTTTCGGCCGTTCGGGGGATGGCCGCCCGTGACATTACGAATAGGACACGGAAAAGTCACCAACGAGTGGTCATGGACACAGATCAACTGCGCGTGAAAAAGGCCCGCCGGGGTACCGACGGGCCTTTGACCTGCTGGAACTCAGCCCAGCGCGGCGAGCACGAGAACGGCGAGCAGGGTGATCACGGTGGCCAGAGCGGTGACCCAGGCGCGCTGGGCGGGCGACAGGGCGGGCGTGGTGTTCATGGCGGCGAACCTCGGGGTGAGCAGGGACTTCCGCGCGTGACAGCGCCCGCGACACCCCTGTCGTTACAGACCGGCGGCCGACGTGACCGAAATCACTCCTGCGGTCCCCGATGTCGCGCCGTGTACCAGAACACGGCCCCCGCCGCGGCGATCATCAACCCGAACGCCAGCGTCCCGACCACCACCGCGCGCGTCTCGCCCGGCGGTTCGACGGCGGTGGACGTGACCGCCGAAGCGGTCCCGGCGAGCACTCCCAGCAACAAGGCGACGGCGGCCCCCACGGCGGCCAGTCGCGTGACAACCTTCCTCATGGTGCGTTCCCTCCACCAGGGGCAACGCACGGGACCGGCCGCGAAGTTGCCGGTCCGGCCTAGATCACAGCGCGTCGATCGTGCCGTCGATCTGTTCGGCGAGCGACACGTCCTTCGCGGTGATCCCGCCCGCCGAATGGGTGCTGCACCGGAACGTCACGGTGCGCCACCGGATGTCCATGTCCGGGTGGTGGTTCACGCCCTCGGCGATCTCGGCGACGCGATTGACCACCGCGATGGCCTGCGGAAAGTCGCCGAGTTCGGCCGTGCGCTCCAGCGCGTCGCCCGCGCGCTGCCAGTACGGCAGCTTGTTGAGGGCCTCGGAGATCTCGGTTTCGCTCAGTAGTTCCGCCATGTGCTCCATGGTGGTACGGCGGCGGGTACGCTGCACGGTTGCCACGGGAGTCCGGGTCCACCGGGCTGAGAGGCGGGTTCGCCCCGCGACCGTTCGCACCTGATCCGGATCATGCCGGCGCAGGGAGGGCCCCGACCTTTCTCGCCGGAACGAGCGAGGAGTGGTCATGAGATTCCGCACGGGCGTCCTGGTCGGCCTTGTCGCCGCCCTGACCGCGGGCTGCACGCTGGCCGGCAACGACGCGGAGGACGGCCCGGCCACGGTCACGCTCGTCACCCATGACTCGTTCGCCGCGCCGCAGCAAGTGCTCGACGCCTTCCGGCAGCAGACCGGCATCACGATCAACGTCGTGAAGAAGGGCGACGCGGGCGCGCTCACCAACACCCTGGTGCTCACGAAGGCCAACCCGATCGGCGACGCGGCGTTCGGCGTCGACTCGACCTTCGCCTCGCGCGCGCTCACCGAAGGCGTCTTCGCGCCCTACACCAGCCCCGAGGCCGACCGCGGCCCGCAGCGCTACGCCGTGGACTCCGAGCACCGCCTGTCGGCCGTCGACGTGGGCGACGTCTGCGTCAACATCGACACCGCCTGGTTCGCCGAGCGCGGCATCCCGGAGCCCGCGACCTACGACGACCTGGTCAAGCCGGAGTACAAGGACCTGCTGGTCGTGGAGAACCCGGCCACCAGCTCCCCCGGCCTGGCGTTCCTGCTCGGCACCATCGCCCGCTACGGCGAGCAGAACTGGCAGGCCTACTGGACCCAGCTGAAGGACAACGGCATGCGCGCCGTCGCTGGCTGGGAGGAGGCCTACGGCCAGGACTTCTCCGGCTCCTCCGGCAAGGGGCCGCGTCCGATCGTGGTGTCCTACGCGTCCTCGCCCGCGGCGGAGATCGGCGAGGACGGCAAGCCGCGCACGAAGGCGCTGCTGGACACCTGCTTCCGCCAGGTCGAGTACGCCGGTGTGCTGGCCGGCTCGCCCAACGCGGCCAACGCGCAGAAGGTGATCGACTTCCTGCTGTCCCAGCAGTTCCAGGCGACGGTGGCGGAGAACATGTACGTCTACCCGGCGCGGGAGGGCGTGGCGTTGCCCACGGCGTGGACGACGGCCGCCCCGCTGCCGCCGAACCCGGCGAGCCTGCCCGCCGAGACGGTGCAGGCCGGGCGTGAGCGGTGGATCGAGCAGTGGCGCTCCTTGCTCGGCCAGTGAGCCGTGCCGGGCTCGGGCTGGCGGCACTGGCCGTGCTGCCGCTCGGGTTCCTGGTTGTCTTCTTCGCCTGGCCGGTCGGCGCGATCCTGCGGCTGGGCTTCGTCGACGGCGAGGTGCTCGCCGCGCTGGCCGAGGGCGAGACGTGGCGGCTGGCCTGGTTCACGGTCGCGCAGGCCGCCGGTTCGACCCTGATCGCCGTGGTCGCCGGCCTGCCGGTCGCGTTCCTGCTGGCGCGCGTGCGGCTGCCCGGGGTGGCGGTCGTCCGGACGCTGGTGCTCGTCCCGTTCGTGCTGCCCACCGTGGTGGTGGGCCTCGCGTTCCGGGCGCTGTGGACCGACGGCGGCTGGCTGTCCATCGTGCTGGCCAACGCGTTCTTCAACGTCGCCGTCGTCGGCCGCACGGTCGCCGGGCTGTGGGCGTTGCTGGACTCGCGGGCCGAGGACGCCGCCCGCGCGCTGGGCGCGTCCCGCTGGCGTGCGTTCCGCTCGGTGACGCTGCCCGCGCTGATGCCGGCGATCACGTCCGCGGCCGCCGTCGTGTTCCTGTTCTGCGCCACCAGTTTCGGTGTGGTGCTGATCCTCGGCGGCGCGCGGTACCGCACGCTGGAGACCGAGATCTACCTGCGCACCGAGAACCTGCTCGACCTGACCGGCGCGGCGGCGCTGTCGCTGGTGCAGATCGCCGCCGTGCTGGGCGCGCTGCTGCTCGGCGCGGCCGCTCGCCGCCGCCGGGAGAGCGCGTTGCGGCTGCGGTCGCGCCGGGAGACCGCGCGCCGCCCGGTCGGCGGGGAGTGGGCCGTGGTCGGCGCCGCGGTCGTCGTGCTCGGCCTGCTGCTGACCCCGATCGTCGCATTGCTGGTGCGCTCGGTGTCCACCGCGGACGGCTGGAGCCTGGCCGGTTACCGGGCGCTGTCCAGCACCGGCAACGACGGCACGCTCCAGGTGTCCGGCTGGGACGCGGCGCTGAACTCGCTGCGCACCGCGACCGACGCGACGGTGCTGGCGATGGTCATCGGCGTGTCGGCGTCGGTGCTGCTGGTCGCGTTGCGCCGGTCGCCGGGACGGCTCGCGCGCGGCGTCGGCGAGTCGATGGACGCCGCGCTGATGCTGCCGCTCGGCGTGTCCGCGGTGACCGTCGGGTTCGGCTACCTCATCACGCTCGACGCGCTGCCGGGCGACCTGCGCCGGTCGCCGCTGCTGGTGCCGCTCGCGCAGGCGCTGGTGGTGATCCCGCTGGTGATCCGCACGGTGCTGCCCGTGGTGCGGTCGATCGACGACCGCCTGCGCCAAGCCGCGGCCACCCTCGGCGCGAGCCCGGCGCGGGTGTGGCGCGAGATCGACGTGCCGCTGGCGTTCCGCGCCGTCGTCGCCGCGGCCGGGTTCGGCTACGTCGTCGCGCTCGGCGAGTTCGGCGCGACGAGCTTCCTGGCGCGCCCGCAGACGCCGACCCTGCCGGTCGCGATCGCGGCGCTGATCGCGCGGCCGGGCCAGCTCAACAACCAGATGGCGTACGCGGCGTGCGCGCTGCTCATGCTGGTCACCGCGGCCGCGGTGATCGTGATCGACCGGCTCGCGTCCGGCCGGGTGGGGGAGTTCTAGCCATGGCGTTGACCGTGTCCGGCCTGACCGTGCGGTACGGCCCGTTCACCGCCGTCTCCGGCGTGGACCTGGAGATCGCCGACGGCGAGGTGCTCGCGCTGCTCGGCCCGTCCGGCTCCGGGAAGTCGACGCTGCTGCGCGCGATCACCGGTCTGGAGCCGATCACCGCGGGCAGCGTGCGCTGGGACGGCGCCGACCTGGCCCGCGTGCCGGTGCACAAGCGCGGGTTCGGGCTGGTGTTCCAGGACGGCCAGCTGTTCCCGCACCGGGACGTGGCCGGGAACATCGCGTTCGGCCCGCGGATGCACGGGATGCCGCCGGCCGAGCGCGCGGAACGCGTGAGCCGGCTGCTCGACCTCGTCGGCCTGGCCGGCTACCAGAAGCGGCGGGTGACCGAGCTGTCCGGCGGGGAGGCGCAACGCGTCGCGCTGGCCCGCGCGCTCGCGCCGGAGCCCCGCCTGCTGCTGCTCGACGAGCCGCTGTCCGGTTTGGACGCCGGGTTGCGTGAGCAGCTGGCCGTCGACCTGGCCGAGATGCTGCGCAGCGCGAAGATCACCGCGCTGCTCGTCACGCACGACCAGGAGGAGGCGTTCACGCTCGCCGACCGCGTGGCCGTGCTGCAGGCCGGGAAGATCCGGCAGGCCGGGGCGGTGCGCGAGGTGTGGCGGCGGCCCGCGGACGAGAACGTGGCGCGCTTCCTCGGCGTCACCACGGTCGTCGACGGCGAGGCGGCGGACGGGATCGTGCGCTGCCCGTTCGGCGAGGTGGCCATCCCGGAGGCCGCGAACGGACCGGTCCGGCTCGGCCTGCGCCCCACCGGGCTGCGGCTCGCGACCGCCGGGATCACCGGCGAGGTGCTGAGCAAGGTGCACCGCCGCGACAACGTCCGCCTGTCCGTGCGCACGAGCGCAGGCACGGTGGACGCGGTCGCGGCGGTTTCCGCCGACGTGAACCCGGGCGACGAGATCAGCATCGCCCCCGACCCGGACGGCGTCGCCCTGATCGGCTAACCGTCCTTCGTGGACAGCCGCGCGTAGGCCAGCGACAGGCCGATCACGACGTAGCACGCGGCGCGGATCGCGCCCTCGCCGAGCTGGTCGGCCGGGATCGGATCGCGCAGGATGTCCGCGATCGCGGTCCAGGACTGCGGCAGCAGGAACGGGTGCAGCCAGTCCACCGCCGACAGCAGGAGCAGCACCGTCGACACCACGACGCCGGCCAGCATCGACACCACGACGACCATCGGGTGCTCGGTGCACGCCGAGATCGCCAGCGCGATAGCCCCGACCGCCCACAGCTGCAGCGTCACCCACACCGCCGCCAGCGCGACCCGGCCCAAGGCGTCCACAAAGGACAGCGTGTTGCCGGACAGCGTGAACAGCGATCCGGTCCCGTTGATCACCAGCCCGGTCACCATCGCGACCACGGCCATCAGCAGCGCCGCGGCCAGCGTGAAGGACGCGACCCCGAGCGCCTTCATCAGCAGCAGCCTGCCGCGGCTCACCGGCGCGAGCAGCAGCCCGCGCAGCGTGCCCACGGCCGATTCGCCGGCGAGCGCGTCGCCCGCCGACATCGCCGTGACCAGCGGCAGCATCAGGTTCAGGGTCAGCCCGAGCGTGGCCAGCGGCAGGACCAGCGCGTTCCCGGCCGCGGACGCCAGCAGCGCGTTGTCGCCCTCACCGCCGCTGGGCCCGCCGCCGCTGTCGCCCGCGATCGTCAGCCCGATCCCGACGATCACCGGGATCAGCGCGAGCAGGCCCAGCACGATCAGCGTGCGCGGGCGGCGGAAGATCCACCGCAGCTCGGCGCGGTAGAGCCGGTGGAACGGCACACTCCACCGTTCCACCGGCGCCGCGTCCAGTGTCGCCGTCATGACGCCCCCTCGTCCACATCCGGCAGGCCCCCGGTTTCGGAATCCCGTTGCGTCAGGCGCGCGAACAGGTCCTCCAGGCCGGTGCGGGCCCGCTTCGCCTCGTGCACGGACACCCCGGCCCGCACCAGCGTCTCGATCACCTGCGGCGCGGTCGCCGCGCTCAGGTCCGCCCGCACGCCCTCCGGCGTGAGCCGGCCGGGGATGCGGTTGTCGCGCAGGGCGGTGAGCGCCTTGTCACCGTCCGGAGTGGACACGACCAGCGACGGCGTGCCGGACTCCAGCAGCTCGTCCAGCTCGCCCTGCGCCACCACCGTGCCGTCGTGCAGGACCGCCACGTGCGTGCAGGTCGCCTCGACCTCGGCGAGCAGGTGCGAGGACACCAGCACGGTGACGCCCTCGGCGTGCAGCTCGCCGATGATGTTGCGGATCTCCCGCGTGCCCGCCGGGTCCAGGCCGTTCGTCGGCTCGTCCAGCACGACCATCCGCCGCGGCACGAGCAGCGCCGAGGCGAGCCCCAGCCGCTGCTTCATGCCCAGCGAGTACCCCCGGTAGCGCCGGTGCGCGGCGTGCCCGAGCCCGACCCGCTCCAGCGCGTTCTCGACCGCGCGGGGGATCGCCGCCGACGACAGCCGCGGCTCGGCGGCCGCGACGCGGCGCAGGTTCTCCCGCCCGGACAGGAACGGGTGGAAGCCCGGCCCCTCGACCAGCGCGCCGACATCCGGCAGCGCTCGCGGCGCGCCGTCGGGCATCCGGTGACCGAGCAGCTCCACCTCGCCCTCGGTCGGGCGGACCAGGCCGAGCAGCATCCGGATCGTGGTGGTCTTGCCCGACCCGTTCGGCCCGAGCATGCCCAGCACCGCGCCCTCCGGCACGTCCAGATCGACCTGGTCCACCGCGACCGCGGTCCGGTACACCTTGCGCAGCCCCCTGGTCCGCGCGGCGAGTGCCGGACCCGCGGTGGGCGCTTCGACCGAAGCGCCCACCGGCAGTGTCTCCGTCATTTCGCTCCCAGAGCCTCGATCAGCACCTGCTCCGGCACCGCGCCGACGGCGAAGCGGCCGTCGTCGGTGACCAGCGCGGTGCCGACCTTCGTGGTGATCACGTAGCCGGTGCCGAACGCGCCGCTGACCGGCTTGCCGAACTGCGCCAGCAGGGCCTTCGGGTCCACGTTCTGCCCGCGCTCGCCCTGCTGCGGCGCCAGCGCCTCGGCCGGGAACGAACCGGTCAGGACGCTGTCCCAGCCGTCACCGCTGACCTGCACCGCGTCCTCGACGGCCCGCTGGTCCGGGTGCTCGGCAGGCGCCTGCTCCTCGGTCACCTTCGCGCCCTGCGGCGGGGTGAACTGGAACTCGCTCGCCGGCTGCGGCGCGAACGCGATGTCGCTGAACGCCACCTGGAACGCCGGGTCCGACGTGCCGTAGGTCATCACGGCCAGGCGCAGCGGCACGCGCTTCTCGGCGTCGACCGCGACGCGCACCTCGCGCAACAGCGTGCGCTCGGTCGGCTTCGGCGTCAGCACCAGCTCGTACGCCGCGCGTCCGGCGACGCGGGCGGTGCCCTCGACCGTCACGGTGCTGCTCTCGCGGACCTTCGCGAGCACCTGCGTCGTCGCCGTCGCCGGGTCGCTGAGCTGGTACTCCTCCGGCTTCTGCAGCGCCTCCGGCGGCACCGTGACCTTCGTGGCCTCGTTCGACGCCGAGTTGTACGTCCACACGGTCGCCCCGTTGCGGACGACGGTGTGCTCGCTGGCCCCCTGCTCGATCGCGAGCTTGCTGTTGCCCGCGCCGTCGTTGTAGACGCGGGCCGCGTCGATGTCCAGGCTCGCGCCCCCCGGCAGGGTCGAGACCGGCAGGCCCAGGTTGTTGTCCACCTCGACCGTGCCCGCCAGCGCCGGCGTCTTGGTGGTGGCCACCGACTGCACCAGCTCCTCCGCGCTGATCGGCGGCAGCTCGGGCGCCTCGCCCGCGGCCGCGGGCATCGCGAGCCAGGCGAGCCCGGCGGCGCCGAGCGCGGACCCGGTGACCGCGGCGGTGATGGCCTTCGTCTTCGGCTGCATCTCTTCTCCCTGTGTCAACCGAGCACCAGTGTGCTCTTTCCCCGCCGCTGACACTCCTCGATCCGCCCTGAGATGGCCCTGAGATGCTGAGAGACCGCTGAGAGCGCGCGCCCGAGCTGGAAAAACCGGGCATGCTAGACAACCGTGAACCCTCGGATCCTCGTGGTGGACGACGAGCCCGGTGTGCGCAAGGCGCTGCACCGCGGGCTGCGCGCGGAGGGCATGGACGTCGTCACCGCCCCCGACGGCCCGAGCGGCCTGCGCCTCGCGCAGACCGGGTCGTTCGACGTGCTGTTGCTGGACATCATGCTCCCCGGCCTGTCCGGGTACCGGGTGCTGCAGGCGCTGCGCGCGCAGGGCATCACCACGCCGGTGCTGATGGTGTCGGCCAAGGACGGCGAGGTCGACCAGGCCGACGGGCTCGACCTGGGCGCCGACGGCTACCTGGTCAAGCCGTTCTCGTTCGTCGTGCTGGTCGCGCAGATCCGCGCGGTGCTAAGGCGCGCCTCCAGCGAGGGGACGCGCGGGCCGCTGCGGATCGGCGGTCTCGTCGTCGACCGCGCCACCCGCGAGGTGCACTGGCACGACGACCCGGTCGCGTTGAGCCCGCGCGAGTTCAGCCTGCTCGAAGTGCTGGTCGGGCGGGCCGGGACGGTCGTCACCAAGGACGAGCTGCTGCGTGCGGTCTGGGGTGACGAGCAGGCCGCGACCCGCAACGTCGTCGAGGTCTACGTCGGGTACGTGCGCCGCAAGCTCGACGCGGTCGGGGCGGGCGCGCTGGTGCGGACCGTCCGCGGCCACGGCTACCTGGCCTCCGACGCCGCGCTGGACGAGGTCCTGCCCGGGTGAGCTTCCTCCGCCGGTGGTGGGAACGCCGGTCCATGCAGTTCCGGATCACGGCGCCGGCCGCCGCGGTCACGCTCGCGTTCCTGCTCGGCCTCGCCATCGTGGCGGGGCGCGGCCTCGGTCCGCTGCGCGACTCCTCCGTCGACACCGAGCTGTCCGAGGCGCTCGCTCCCGCCGCCGCGGCCGTGTCCGCGGGACAGCTGCCGGTGCCGCCGGACGGCGTGACCTTGCGCGTGCTCGACACCGCGGGCGCGCCGGTCGACGGCGGTCCGGTGGCCTCGCTCGGGCCGGGTGACGTGCGCGCGCTCAAGGCGGGGCAGTCGGTGACCGTGGACCGGATGCGGTGGCTGGGCTCGGTGGTGACCGCGCCGGACGGGCAGCTGCGGCTGGTCGCGGCCGGGACCGGGCTGGTGGGCCAGCGCGCGGCCGTGCACAAGGCGGCGACCTGGTTGCTGTGGGCGGCCGGGATCGGCGCGGTGCTGGCCGCGATCGCGACCTGGCTCGTGGTGCGGTTCGCGTTGCGGCGGGTGAGCCGTCTGCGCCGCACAGTCCGCGCGCTGCCGCCGGGGGAGCGGGTGCCGCTGCCCGAGGCCGACGACGAGGTGCGTGCGCTGGCGGCGGACTTCAACGCGCTGCTGGCGCGGCAGGAGGAGGCGGCGCAGCGGCTGCGGCGGTTCACCGGCGACGCCGCGCACGAACTGCGCTCGCCGGTCGCGTCGATCCGCGTGCAGGCCGAGGTCGCCGTCGCGAACCCCGATCCGGAGCTGGCGCAGGAGACGCTGGCCGACATCCTCGCCGAAGCCGAGCGGCTGTCCGCGCTGCTGGACGGGCTGCTGACACTGGCGCGGTCGGACGCCGGGGAGCTGCCGCCCGCCGAAGCGGTCGAACTGCTCACCGAGGCCCGCGCGGCCGCGGACCGGCTGCCGCCCGGATCGCCCGCCGTGCGCGTCACCGGGGTGGTCGGGCAGGCGTGGGCGCACGCGGCGCACTCCGAAGTCGAGCTGGTGCTGAACAACCTGCTGCGCAACGCCTGCCGGTACGCGTCATCGCAGATCGTGGTGTCGGTGCTGCCCGGCCATTCCACGGTGCGGCTGGTCGTGGACGACGACGGGCCGGGCATCCCGCCCGAGCACCGCGACCGCGTGTTCGACCGGTTCTACCGGGTGGGCGACGACCGCGCCCGCACATCCGGCGGCACCGGGCTCGGGCTGGCGATGGTCGCCGAAGCGGTGCGGCGGCGCGGCGGGCGGGTGTCCGTCGGCGAATCCCCCGACGGCGGTGCCCGCTTCCAGATCGTCTGGCGATCGGCCGGTAACGTCTCCACCTCGTGAAGGTGATCGTGGGAGCGGCCATCGTGCGGGGCCGGTCCCTGCTCGCCCAGCAGCGCGCGTACCCGCGCGAGGTGGCCGGGCTGTGGGAACTGCCCGGCGGCCGCGTCGAACCCGGGGAGTCCGAAGTGGACGCCCTGCGGCGGGAGTGCCGCGAGGAGCTCGGGGTGGATGTCGTGGTCGGCTCGCGCGTCGGGCCGGACGTGCCGCTGCGGGCCGGGCTGGTGCTGCGGGTGTTCGCCGCCGCGCTGACCGACGAGCGCGCCCGGCCGGAGGCGCTGGACCACAAGGCGCTGCGCTGGCTCGACGCGGACGGCCTGGACGGCGTCGAGTGGCTGCCCGCGGACCTGGAACTGCTCCCCGACCTGCGGCGGTTGCTGACCTGAGTCAGCGTCCCGTTGCGCCGTCGATCAGTTCGCGCAGGATGTCGGCGTGCCCGGCGTGGCGCCCCGTCTCCTCGATCAAGTGGGTGAGGGTCCAGCGCAGGGACGGCGCCGCGCCACGCCGCCCGCCCGGTCGCGGTCCGGGCGCGGACAGGTCCGGGCAGGCGGCGATCACGTCATTGGCGCGGGCCGTGGTGTCCTGGTAGGCGAGGACGACGTCGTCGGCGCTCTCGTCCGGTTCCGGGTGGAAGGTGGCCGCCCAGTCGCGCACCGGCTCGCCGAGCAGCCAGTGACGTTCGACGTGGGTGAGGTGCTTGACGAGGCCGAGCAGGTTCGTGCCCGACGGCACGCCGGGGGTGCGGACCTGCGGTTCCGGGACGCCCTGCGCCTTCGCGACCACTGCGCCGCGCAGGTAGTCGAGGAAGCCCACGAGCACGTCCCGTTCCGCGGGCCCGGTCCTCGGCGGGCGAGCGTCGCGGCGGCGCTTGGTGGACGGCATGGCCGCCACCCTGGCACGGGCTCTCCCCGGCGGGCACGGAAATTTGCCGGATCAGCAAGCTCGGGTCACCTGCCCGCGCCGACGAGCCGCATCGCCGAAGTCAGGCGGTGCTCGCCGCGTTCGGCGGCCCGGCTCGCGCCCTCCTTGCGGATCCGCGTCAGCTCCGCCGGGTCCGCCAGCAGCTCCAGCGTCCGCTCCCGGATCGGGCGCAGCGTCTCGACCACCGCCTCAGCCACGGCCTCCTTCAGCGCCCCGTACGAGGAGAACTCCGGGGCCACGTCCGCGGGCCGCTCGCCCCGGCAGCCGGCCAGGATCTCCAGCAGGTTCGCGACCCCGGGACGCTCCTCCGGCGCGTACTCGACCCGGGTGAACCCGTCGGTGACCGCGCGCCGCACCTTGCGGCGGATCAGGTCCGGCTCGTCCAGCACGAACACCACCCCGGCCGCGTCACGCGCGGACTTCGACATCTTCCGCGCCGGGTCGCTCAGGTCCCGCACCCGCGCGCCCGTCGGCGGCAGCACCGGCCGCGGCACCGTGAACACCTCGCCGTAGGTGCCGTTGAACCGCCGGGCCAGCGCCCGCGCCAGCTCCACGTGCTGGTTCTGGTCCTCACCGACCGGCACCTCCGCCGCGCCCTGCAGCAGGATGTCGGCGGCCATCAGCACCGGGTAGGTCAGCAGGCTCAGCCGCACCCCGGGCTGGCCGCTGCCCTTCTCCTTGAACTGGATCATCCGCGCGGCCTCGCCGTAGCTGCACGTGCATTCCAGGATCCAGGTCAGCGCGCCCAGCTCGCGGGACAGGTCCGACTGCACGAACACCCGCTCGGCGGGGATCCCCGCCGCCACCAGGATGGCCAGCATCTCGCTGGTCCGGCCGCGCAGCTTCCCCGGGTTGTGCGTGGTCGTCATGGCGTGCAGGTCGGACACGAAGTACAGGTCGTCCGGCCCGCCGTCGGTCACCCAGCGCTGGATCGCGCCCAGGTGGTTGCCGAGGTGGGTGTGGCCGGACGGGGTGATCCCGGAAATTCGCATCGGTTGCTTCCTCGGGTCGGTGGCCACCCCCGCCACGGCCCCGGGAACGACGAAGGCCGCCTGCGCGGGCGGCCTTGTCGTGGGTTTCAGCGCACGTCGGAGGGACCGCCTGCGGGCGGCCACCAGAAGTTCACGATCGTACGCACACCGGCAGCGTAGCAGCGCCCGAAAGTAATATCCACATTGCCTTCCGGAAAGCAATTCTTTGGAATGTCGAACCGCTGTTGCACAGATTACTGGCAAATGGCTGAGAATTGTTTCCCGGGGGTCCTCGCCGGGGCTACCGTGAAGGTATGTACATCGTGCTGATCGACTACACGGCCCCGGTGGAGGAAGTCGACTACTACCTGGCCGACCACGCGAAATGGCTGGACCGGCACTTCCGGTCGGGCGAGTTCCTGACGGCCGGGCGGCGCACGCCGCATTCCGGTTGCGTCATCATCACGCGGCCGATGCCGCGGGTGAAATTGGAGGCGATTCTGGCTTCCGACCCGTTCCGCCTGCGCCGGCTCGCGCGACACGAAATCGTCGAATTCGACGCCACCCGCACCGCGCCGGAACTCCGGCTGGTGAACGAGGCGCTCGCCGTCTAGGCCGCCTTCTTGATGTCCGCCTTCGCCCGCTGGAGTGCGAGGACCGGGCACTTCTTGCAGCGGGGCTTCGAGCGGCAGCACTTCTTCTTGACCTTGCCCGCCTTCATGAGCTTGCGCACGACCTTGCGCGGGTCCGCGTCCTTCTTGCCCAAAACCACCACTCCACGACTCGGGGGTGTCCTCAGGTTAGGTGAGCCTAAGTGATCATCCACCGTGGCACTGGTCACAATGTGGTACCGGGTATCCTGAACGGGATCGCGTATGCCAAAGCGGGCCCGCGATTCATCCCTTCGAAATGTTCAGGAGCCCTCGCGTGCCCACAGCTACCGCCGAGAAGGTCCGCACCGACCTCCGCAACGTCGCCATCGTCGCGCACGTCGACCACGGGAAGACCACCCTGGTCGACGCCATGCTGCGGCAGTCCGGCGCCTTCGGCGAACGTGCCGAGCTCGTCGACCGCGTGATGGACTCGGGCGAGCTGGAACGTGAGAAGGGCATCACGATCCTCGCCAAGAACACCGCCATCCGCCGCCAGACCGCCGACGGCCCGGTCACCATCAACGTGATCGACACCCCCGGCCACGCCGACTTCGGCGGCGAGGTCGAGCGCGGCCTGTCCATGGTCGACGGCGTCCTGCTGCTGGTCGACGCCAGCGAGGGGCCGCTGCCGCAGACCCGGTTCGTGCTGCGCAAGACCCTGCAGGCGGGCCTGCCGGTCGTGCTGGTGGTCAACAAGGTCGACCGCCCGGACGCCCGCATCGCCGAGGTCGTCGAGGAGACCCACGACCTGCTGCTCGACCTGGCCGGCGACATCGAGGACGCCGACCTGGACGCGGTCCTCGACCTGCCGGTGATCTACGCCTCCGCGCGGGCGGGCAAGGCGAGCCTGGAGCAGCCCGCCGACGGCGCGCTGCCGGACAGCGAGAACCTCGACCCCCTGTTCGACGTCCTGCTGCGCCACGTGCCGCCGCCCAAGGCCGACCCGGACAGCCCGCTGCAGGCGCTGGTCACCAACCTCGACGCGTCGAACTTCCTCGGCCGCATCGCGCTCATCCGCATCCACGCGGGCAAGCTCCGCAAGGGCCAGACCGTCGCGTGGCTGCGCGAGGACGGCTCGGTGCAGAACGTCCGGATCTCGGAGCTGCTGGTCACCGAGGCGCTGGAGCGGGTGCCCGCGCAGGAGGCCTCGGCCGGTGACCTGGTCGCCATCGCCGGCATCCCGGACATCACGATCGGCGACACGCTGGCCGACGTCGAGAACCCGGTGGCGCTGCCCCGGATCACCGTCGACGAGCCGGCCATCTCGATGACCATCGGCGTGAACACCTCGCCGCTGGCCGGCCGCAACGGCGGCGACAAGGTCACCGCGCGCCTGGTCAAGGCGCGGCTGGACCAGGAGCTGATCGGCAACGTGTCGATCCGCGTCCTGCCCACCGAGCGCCCGGACACCTGGGAGGTCCAGGGCCGTGGCGAGCTGGCGCTGGCGATCCTGGTCGAGCAGATGCGCCGCGAGGGCTTCGAGCTGACCGTCGGCAAGCCGCAGGTGGTCACCAAGACCATCGACGGCAAGCTGCACGAGCCGTTCGAGCGGCTCACGCTGGACATCCCCGAGGAGCACCTCGGCGCGGTCACCCAGCTGCTCGCCGCCCGCAAGGGCCGCATGGAGGACATGAGCGGGCACGGCACCGGCCGCATCAAGCTGGAGTTCGTGCTCCCGGCGCGCGGCCTGATCGGGTTCCGCACCGACTTCCTGACCGAGACGCGCGGCACCGGCATCGCGAACCACGTGTTCGAGGGCTACCACCCGTGGGCGGGCGAGATCCGCACCCGGCACAGCGGTTCGCTGGTCGCCGACCGGTCCGGGCCGGTCACCTCCTACGCGATGATCCAGCTCGCCGACCGCGGCACGTTCTTCGTCGAGCCGGGCGCCGAGGTGTACGAGGGCATGGTCGTGGGCGAGAACCCGCGCGCCGAGGACCTCGACATCAACATCACCAAGGAGAAGAAGCTCACCAACATGCGCTCCTCCACCGGCGACGAGCTGGAGCGCCTCGCGCGCCCGCGCAAGCTGGGCCTGGAGGAGGCGCTGGAGTTCTGCGCCGCCGACGAGTGCGTCGAGGTAGCGCCGAACGCGGTGCGGGTGCGGAAGGTGACGCTGGAGATCACGCAGCGGGCCAAGGAGCGTTCGCGCGCCAAGTCGCGCGGCTGAGTTCGCCGGGCCGGGGGACGTCCATCGCGGTGGGCGTCCCCCGTTCCGTTTCCGGGGGGAACCACGACACGCTCAGCAACGTCAACCTTTCGGCGGTACCTGATCCGGTGACAGCGAGTCCCGGCCGGTCTGGCAATCTCGGTACCGCGGCTACAGGCCTTGTGACACCATCATGGGCTCATCAGGGGAGGCAGCGTGCGGGGAAGCGGTAAAGCGGCGGCACTGGTCACGGTGCTGCTGACCGCACTGGCCGCCTGCACCAGCACCCCGCCGCCGCCGGTCGTGACGTCGCCGGTGGCCCAGTCGTCTAGCCCCGCGGCGCCGACTGCGTCGCAGATCGTGATCGGCGTGGACGACATCGCGGGCGGTTACAACCCGCACAACCTGGCCGACCAGTCCACGATCACCACGGCGCTGTCGCAGATGCTGCTGCCGTCGGTGTTCCGGCCCGACGCCAACGGCGAGAACCAGCTCGACACCACGCTGATGCGCTCGGCCGAGGTCACCTCGACCGACCCGTTCACGGTCACCTACCTGATCCGGCAGGACGCCTCGTGGTCCGACGGCGCGCCGATCGCGGTGGAGGACTTCGTCTACCTCGCCGAGGCCATGCGCGACCAGCCCGGTGTCGTGCAGCCCGCCGGGTACCGCCTGATCAGCAACATCCAGCCCAGCGAGGGCGGCAAGGGCGTCCAGGTGACGTTCTCCGAGCCGTACCCGGGCTGGCAGACGCTGTTTTCGAACCTGCTGCCGCAGCACCTGCTGAAGGACGCGCCGGGCGGCTGGCAGGGCGCGCTGCAGGACAGCTTCCCGGCCTACGGCGGGCCGTTCTCGATCAAGACGCGGGACAACGCGCGCGGCGAGATCATCCTGGAGCGCAACGAGCGCTACTGGGACAAGCCGGCCGCGGTCGACCAGATCGTGCTGCGCCGGTCCGACGCCACCGGCCTGGCCGGCGCGCTGCGCAGCGGCAACGACCAGTTCGTCATGTCCCGCACCGACAGCGCCGGCCTGAACCAGTTCCAGGTGCTCGGGCCGAGCGTCCAGCTGGCCACGGTGGCCAGCCCGCGGGTGGCCGAGGTGCTGTTGCGCCCGGCGAACGGCCCGCTGGTGGACGACCAGGTGCGCGAGGCCGTGTCGGCGATCATCGACCGGAACAAGCTGATCGACGAGGGCACCGGGGGCGGTCCGTCGGCCGCCCTCCGGGCCGACGCGCAGGTGCGGTGGCCCTCGCAGGCCGGATACGCACCGACGATCCCCGCCGGTTACGGCGTGCCGGACCCGGCGAAGGCGGAGTCGCTGCTGACCGCGGCGGGCTACGTCAAGGAGGCCGGGATCTGGCGCAAGGACGGCAGGGCGCTCACGCTGGTCGTCGCGTCGCCGGGGCAGCAGGAGCCCTACGCGAGCATCGCGAAGGAGCTGAGCAACCAGCTCATCGCGGCCGGCATCCAGGTGAACACCCTGAACGCCCAGCCGCGGGACCTGTTCGCCAACCTGCTGGCGTTGCCGGTGAGTCAGGGCTCGACCGCCCCGACGGGCAACTCTGGCGCGGTGGGCGTCGACATCGCGGTGGCGCCGCTCCCGGTGGGCGGCGACGCGGCGACGGTGCTGGCCTCGACGTTCGGCTGCCGCCCCGGGCAGTCCACGCCGTCGGCGAACGTGGCCGTGATCCCGGCGAACCCGGCCGCCGTCTGCGACGAGAACCTGCAGACGACGATCGAAGAGGCGCTGACCGGGGAGAAACCCCTGGCGGACGCGCTGGCCGAGCTGGAGCCGAAGCTGTGGGCGCAGCACACGGTGCTGCCGTTGTTCCAGCTGGCCGACACGCTCGCCACGGGACAGGGCATCTCCGGGATGACCGCGGGCCCGCCGCTGCTGGGCCCCTTCAGCGAAGCCGTGAACTGGACCCGCAGCCCCCGCTGACCCCGCAACGACGAAGGCCCCCGGGCGGAACCGGGGGCCTTCTTCTCGCACGAAACAGACCACAACCGCCACCCGGCAACGCCACGCACCAACCCCTTCGAGCCACCCCTCTCCCGCAACCCGATCCCCAGCCCAATCGGTTGCCGAGCCACCGGGTCAAGGCACGCTTTCCCGCCTTGACGCGGTGTCTCGG
>NZ_JBEXTX010000073.1:0-42784 GCF_040614175.1 Amycolatopsis sp. NPDC006131 | reverse complement strand
GCGGCGCCACCGCCGCGCTGCACGCCGCCCAGGGCGCGGCGCTGGTCGCGATGGTGGCCCGGTACAGCGACGGCGAGAAGTACCGGCAGGACGCCGACGCGATCACGCAGATCCGGGCCAACGCCGACGACCTGCGCACCCTCGCGCTGGCGCTGGCCGAGAAGGACGCCGCCGCGTTCCAGGCCGTCACCCGCGCCTACGCCCTCCCGAAATCCACCGAGCGCGAGAAGGTGGCCCGGTCGCGGGCGATCGGCGCGGCACTGGTGGAGGCCGGCCGGGTCCCGGCCCGCGTCATCGCGGTCGCCAAGCAGATCGTCAACCTCACCGAACGGCTGCAGCCGATCGGCAACCGCAACGTGATCAGCGACGTCGCCGCGGCGGCCGACGCGGCGCGGGCGGCGCTGTCCACGGCCAGGGTGAACGTCGAGATCAACCTGTCCGGCATCGGCGAGGGCCCGGCCCGCGACGAGCTGACCGCGGCGATCGCCACCGTGGACCAGGCGATCGCCCGCGCCGACGACGTGACCACCGCCGTGCGGAAGCAGATCACGCGATGACCGCCGTCCTCAGTGGAACCGAGCTGGGCAGGCAGATCCGGGACGGGGTCTCGGCTGACGCCGCGGCCCTGTCCGAGCGGGGCGTGCACCCCCGCCTGGCCGTCGTGGTCGCCACCGACGACGAGTCCAGCGCCTGGTACGTGCGCTCGATCGCGAAGACCGCGGCCCGCAGCGGTGTGCAGTGCGACGTCGTGGACCTCGGCGCGGCCGCCACCCCGGCCGGCATCACCGCCGAGCTGGAGCGGCTGAGCGCCGATCCGGCGGTGCACGGGATCATCCTGCAGACCCCGCTGCCCGGCGGCGCCCGGCTGGAGGAGCTGGCCACCGCGATCGACCCGGCCAAGGACGTGGACGGCGCCAACCCGCTGTCGCTCGGCCGTCTCACCGCCGGCCTGCCCGCGCACCCGCCGGCGACGGCCGCGGCGGTGCTGGCGCTGCTCGACCACTACGAGGTGCCCCTGGCCGGGCGCCGCGCCGTGGTGGTCGGGCGCTCCACCGTGGTCGGCAAGCCCGCGGCGCAGCTGCTGCTGGCCAGGGACGCGACCGTGACGATCTGCCACCGCCACACCGCGGACCTCGCCGCGTCCACCCGGGAGGCCGACGTCCTCGTGGTGGCCGTCGGCCGGGCCGGGCTGATCACCGCCGAGCACGCCGCCCCGCACGCGGTGGTCGTCGACGTGGGCACCAACCCCACCCCGGACGGCGGCCTCGCCGGTGACGCCGACGCGCGGTCGCTGTCCGGGCGGGTCGCGGCGCTGACACCCGTGCCGGGCGGGGTCGGCCCGGTGACCACCGCGCTGCTGCTCCGGCACACCATCACCGCCGCGTCCCGTTAGGACAGTCATGACCGGGAACCCCCTCGCCGTCCGGACACCGGTGCCGGAGCTGCTGACCGAGCCACGCACCCTGGTCTGCGGCATCGTGAACGTGACGCCGGATTCGTTCTCCGACGGCGGTCTCTTCCACTCCCACGCGGCCGCGGTCGAGCACGGGGAACGGCTGGCGGCCGAGGGAGCCGACCTGCTCGACGTGGGCGGCGAGTCCACCCGGCCCGGCGCCCGTCCGCCCACCCTGGACGAGGAGCTGGACCGGGTGGTGCCGGTGATCGCCCGGCTGGCCCGCGTGGTGGACGTGCCGATCTCGGTCGACACGTCCCGCCCCGAGGTGATGCGTGCCGCGGTGGACGCCGGGGCCGCGATGATCAACGACGTGCGCGCGCTGCGGCACCCCGGCGCCCTGCGGGCCGCGGCCGGGCTCGGGGTGCCGGTGTGCCTGACCCACATGCTCCGGCCCCCGCACCTGATGCAGCGCGATCCGCGCTACACCGACGTGGTCGCCGAGGTGCGGGACTTCCTGCGCGCCCGCATCAAGACCTGCCTGGCGGCCGGCATCCCGGCGGAGCACCTGATCGCCGATCCGGGGTTCGGCTTCGGCAAGACGCTGGAGCACAACCTGGCCCTGCTCGGCGCGCTGCCGGAGTTCCGCGCGCTCGGGGTGCCGCTCATGGTGGGACTGTCCCGCAAGGCGATGCTCGGCCGGCTCACCGGCCGTCCGGTCGGGCAGCGCACGGTCGCGTCGGTGACCGCCGCGGTCCTGGCCGCGCAGCGCGGCGCGAAGATCGTGCGGGTGCACGACGTCGCCGCCACGCGCGACGGCCTCGCGGTCCTGGAGGCGCTGCCGTGAACCGGTCAGATGATCGCGCGGATCGCCTTCTCGAAGCCGGTGACGTGCACGAGGGCCAGCTCGGCCGCGGTGTCCGCGTCACCGTCGGCGATCGCGCGCAGCAGGGCGGTGTGCTCGCCGACGTGCCGGTCGAAGTGCGGCATCCGGTCCAGGAACAGGCAGAAGATGCGGGTCGCCAGGTTGTCGTAGCGGACCAGCGTGTCCTCCAGGTGCGGGTTGCCCGCCGCACGGTAGATCGCGCGGTGCACCCGCAGGTCGCAGCGCATCAGCTCGGTGCGTTCGAGCGCCCGCACGTCCAGGTCGGCGACCTCGTCGGCGAGTTCGGCGAGCTCGGACTTCACGCCCGGTCCGGCGGTCTCGGCGGCGCGCCGGGCGGCGAGGGGTTCCAGCTGGACGCGGATCTCCGAGATGTAGGCCAGGTCGGTGATGTCGACGCCGGTGGCGAACGTGCCGCGCCGCGGGTAGGACACGACCAGCCGGTCGACCTCCAGGCGTTTGAGCGCCTCCCGCACCGGCGTGCGGCCGAGCCCGAGCGACGCGGACAGCGCGGTGTCGTCGATCGGCGCCATCGGCGGGATGTCCAGCATGATCAGCCGGTCCTGGATGGCCGTGTAGGCGCGCTCGGCCAGGGAGACCGGCGGCCCCTCGAGTTCCTGCTGTCGAACGGTCACGAACGCCATCCTCTCCACTGAAAACCACGATCCGCCACTCTGGTATATCAACCCTACATCAGGAGGGACCATGACGGTCTCCGTCTTCGACCTCTTCAAGGTCGGCATCGGTCCGTCCAGTTCGCACACGGTCGGCCCGATGCGGGCCGCGTGCCTGTTCGCCTCCCGCCTGGCGGACACCGGGCTCCTGCCGCGCACGGCGGGGCTGCGCTGCGAGCTGTTCGGCTCGCTCGGCGCGACCGGGCACGGGCACGGCAGCGTCAAGGCCGTCGTGCTGGGGCTGACCGGGGAGCAGCCGCACCTGGTCGACCCGGTCGCCGCCGAGCCCGCGGTGACCGCGGCCCGGGCGGACGGCGCGATCTCGCTGCTCGGCAAGCACCGGATCGCCTTCGCCGTCGACGAGGACATCGTGCTGCACCGCCGGAAGCGGCTGGACTTCCACAGCAATGGCATGGTGTTCACCGCCTTCGACGACGACGGCGAAGTGCTCGACCGGCGCGAGTACTACTCGGTCGGCGGCGGGTTCGTGCTCGACCAGGACGAAACCGGCCGCCGGGCGCTCGTGCCCGATCCCACCCCGGTGCGCTACCCGTTCACCACCGCCGACGGGCTGCTCGCCCACACGCGCGAAACGGGCCTGCGCATCAGCGACCTGATGCTGGCCAACGAATTGTCCTGGCGCGGCGAGGCGGAGATCCGCGCCGGGCTGCTGCGGATCTGGTCGGTGATGCGCGAGTGCGTGCACCGCGGCACGCACACCGGCGGCGTGCTGCCGGGCGGGCTGAAGGTGCGCCGGCGCGCCAACGACCTGCGGGAACGGCTGGAACGCGACTCGGGTGAGCCGGACGCGCTGCACGCCATGGAGTGGGTCACGCTGTTCGCGCTCGCGGTGAACGAGGAGAACGCTGCGGGCGGGCGGGTGGTCACCGCGCCGACCAACGGCGCGGCCGGGATCGTGCCCGCGGTGCTGCACTACGCGGAGAAGTTCCTGCCCGCCTTCGACGACGACGCGGCCGTGCGGTTCCTGCTCACCGCCGGGGCGATCGGGTCGCTGTTCAAGGAGAACGCCTCGATCTCCGGCGCCGAGGTCGGCTGCCAGGGCGAGGTCGGGTCCGCGTGCTCGATGGCCGCGGCCGGGCTGGCGGAGATCATCGGCGGGACCCCGGAGCAGGTGGAGAACGCGGCCGAGATCGGCATCGAGCACAACCTCGGCCTGACCTGCGATCCGGTCGGCGGGCTCGTGCAGATCCCGTGCATCGAGCGCAACGCGATCGCCTCGGTCAAGGCGATCACCGCCGCCCGGATGGCGGTACGCGGCGACGGCCGCCACCACGTGTCGCTGGACAAGGCCATCAAGACGATGCGCGAGACCGGCGCCGACATGAAGGACAAGTACAAGGAGACCGCCCGCGGCGGGCTGGCTCTCAACATCGTGGAATGCTGAGGAGACACCGATGACGCGCTCGTTCACGCTCACCCTGGACTGCCCGAACCGGACCGGGATCGTCCACGCCGTCAGCGCCTACCTCGTCGAGCACGGCGGCAACATCGAGGAGTACCAGCAGTTCGACGACCCGGTGCGCAAGCGGCTGTTCCTGCGCACCAAGGTCACCACCGACGCGGACGTGGACCTCGGCGAGCTGTCCCGCGGTTTCGAACCGGTCGCCGCGGACTTCGCCATGTCGTACGCGTTCCACCCGGACCGCAACGCGCGTGTCCTGGTCATGGTGTCCAAGCAGGGCCACTGCCTCAACGACCTGATCTTCCGCTGGCGAGCGGGCAGTCTGGGCGCCGACATCGTCGCGGTGGTGTCCAATCACGACGATCTGCGCCCGATGGCGGAGGCAGCCGGGCTGCCGTTCCTGCACATCCCGGTGACCCCGGAGACCAAGCCCCAGGCCGAGGCGCGGCTGCTGGAGGTGGTGGAGGAGTACGAGGCGGAGCTGGTCGTGCTCGCCCGGTACATGCAGGTGCTGTCCGACCAGCTGTGCAAGGCGCTGCACGGCCGGGCGATCAACATCCACCACTCGTTCCTGCCCGGGTTCAAGGGCGCGAAGCCCTACCACCAGGCCTACGACCGGGGAGTGAAGCTCGTCGGCGCGACGGCGCACTACGTGACGCCCGACCTGGACGAGGGGCCGATCATCGAGCAGGAGGTCATCCGCATCGACCACACCTATGATCCGCGCGCACTGCAAACGGTAGGCCGCGACGCGGAGGCGCTGGCGCTCTCCCGGGCGGTCCGCTGGCACTGCGAACGCCGCGTCCTGCTCAACGGCAACAGCACCGTGGTCTTCCCCTGACCCGCGGTGCCTGTGGACCCCTCCGTGCAGTGTGGACGCACCGTACTGCTCAACGGCAACAGCATCCCCTGCCGCGCGCCCGCGGCCCGGCTGCTCCGTGCGGAGTGGACACCTGGCCCACGGCGCCGCACACGCGGAACCGCGGCGCCGGGCCACACGTTGCCCCGAACACTCCGCCGACGCATGGTCAACCCCGGCGCCCGCGGACCGACCGGGCCGTGCGTTGTGGGCGCCGCTCTTGTCGCGAACAGCCGCCCGCGTCGCCGAGGCGCCGGCGCTGTCCCGAGCGGTCCGCGGGCACGTGGTCATCCCCCGCCGCCGGCTGCACCGCGCTCACCGCTTCCTGCCGCGGCGGACCAACCGTCAGCGCGGGCCGAGGTAGCCGACGCGGAAGCTGATCTCCTCGGCGCCCGCGACGATCTTCTCGGCGATGTCCGGATAGGACGACGGCTCCATCCGGTACGCCGGCCCGGAGACCGACAGCGCCGCGATCACGTCCCCGTTCGCAGCGCGGATCGGGGCGGCCACCGCGTTCAGCCCGACCTCCAGCTCCTCCACGGTGCACGCCCAGCCGCGCTCGCGGACCTGCTCCAGCTCCTCGGCGAGCTTGGTCCGGTCGGTGCGCGTGTTCGGCGTGAACGCGGGCAGCTCGGCCAGCGCGGACTCCCGGTCGTCGTCGCCGGCCCAGGCCAGCAGGACCTTCCCGCTGGAGGTGGCGTGCAGCGGGGTGCGCTGGCCGATCCAGTTCCGCGCGGTCACCGCCGCCGAGCCGTAGACCTGCATGATGTTGGTCGCCTGCCCCTGGTCCACGACGGCGACGTTCACAGTCTCGTCGAGTTCCGCGGCGAGCCGCTCGCACACCGCGCGGCTCTCCCGGGACAGGTCCAGCCGGGCCGTGGTGGCGCCGGCCAGGCGCACGATGCCGAACCCGAGGCGGTACTTGCCGCGCTCGCTGACCTGTTCCACCAGCTGCCACGCCTCGAGCGCGCCGACGAGGCGGAACGCGGTGGATTTGTGCACGTCCAGTTCCTGGGCGATCTCGGTGACCCCGGCCTCGCCGCGTCTGGCGAGGATGTCCAGGATGGCGATCGCCCGGTCCACCGACTGGACCTGACTCGCGGACCCGTTCGTAGAGCGCTCGTTGTTCCGCATACCGCAACTCTACTCACATGACACAATTTCCCACTTCCGGGCCTTGACCGCTCCCCCCACGCTGCCGCACTCTGTTGCGGATAGCACGTGTAGTTGTGCATTACACAACGGAGCCGCCTCATGATTCCCGTCTGCGCTCTCCAGGACCTCCCCGTCGGCGAAGCCGTCCGCATCGAAGCCGAAGTGCCGATCGCGGTGTTCAACGTCGACGGCACGCTGTACGCGATCGACGACACCTGCACCCACCAGGACGCCTCACTGGCCGACGGCTGGCTGGACGGCTGCGCGGTGGAGTGCCCCCTGCACGCCGCCTGCTTCGACCTGCGCACCGGCATGCCGAGCGGGCCCCCGGCCAAGAAGCCGGTGCGCACGCACGAGGTCGTCGTGGTCGACGGGCAGATCTACGTCAACGTCAACGCGCCGCAGCGGATGGGGGTCTGATGCGCGTGATCGCCATCGCCGGCGCGTCGCTGGCCGGCCTGTCCACGGCGCGCGCGCTGCGGGAGGCCGGCTTCGACGGGCGGGTGGTCGTCGTCGGCGACGAGCCGCACCGGCCCTACGACCGGCCGCCGCTGTCGAAGGAGTTCCTCGCCGGCACGATGTCCGCCGCCGACCTGGCGCTGGAGAGCGACGACGAGGACCTGGACGTGGACTGGCGCCTGGGCGCGCGGGCCGTGGCACTGGACCCGGCACTGCGGACCATCGTGCTCGGCTCGGACGAGCGGATCACCTGCGACGGCGTGGTCCTGGCGACCGGCGCGCGGGCCCGCCGCCTGCCGGGCGAGCCCCTCGCCGGTGTGCACACGCTGCGCACCCTGGACGACGCGATCGCGCTGCGAGCCGAACTGGTCCCCGGCGCACGGCTGGTGGTGATCGGCGCCGGGTTCATCGGGGCCGAGGTCGCCTCGACCGCCCGCGGGCTCGGCCTGGCGGTCACGGTGGTCGAGCAGCAGGCCGTGCCGCTCGCCGGACCGCTCGGCGTCGAGCTGGGCGGCGTGTGCGCGGCGCTGCACGGCGAGCACGGGGTCGAGCTGATCACCGGCGTCGGCGTGGCGGGGCTGACCGGCGCGGAACGGGTGCGGTCGGTGCACCTGACCGACGGCCGCGAGCTGCCTGCCGACGTCGTGGTGGTGGGGGTCGGCGCGGTGCCGAACACCGAGTGGCTGGCCGGGTCCGGCCTGGACGCGGAGCGGGGCGTGCGCACGGACGCCCGGTGCGCGACCGGCATCCCGTCGGTGGTGGCGGTCGGCGACTGCGCGGTGTCGCACAACCCGTTCGCCGGCGCCGAGATCCGGCTCGAACACTGGACCAACGCGCTCGAGCAGCCGGCCACCGCCGCGGCGACCCTGCTCGGGCACGAGCAGCTGCCCAGCCCACGCGCGCCCTACTTCTGGTCCGATCAGTACGGGGCGCGCCTGCAGTTCGCGGGCCACCGCCGCGACGGCGACCGGATGGAGATCGTCGACGGCGACCCGGCAGCGCACCGGTTCACGGCGGTGTTCCGGCGGGGCGACCGCCCGGTGGCGGTGTTCGCGATGAACCAGCCGAAGGTGTTCGGCCGCTGGCGCCGCGAGCTGCGCGCCACCGCTCCCGAACCGGTATGAGCGGGCCGTTCATGCCGCGATGACGGGGCTGTGGTGGGTGGATGAACGGTCCGTTCATGCCTTGGCGGGTGGGTGGGCCGGTGGCGCTTCGGGGCGGCTGGGCATCTCGCGCCCCGATGAACGGTCCGTTCACACGTTCGCGGGTGGGCCAGTCGCGGGTCGATGAATGACCCGTTCATGCCCTCCCGAGTGGGTGGGCCGGTGGCTCCGCGATGAACGGTCCATTCATCCCTTGGGCGTGGGTCAACATGTCCTTGCTTGACGAATGGGCCGTTCATGCCGCCGCGGAGTCTGTGGTGGGTGGATGAACGGTCCGTTCATGCCTTCGGGGCGGCTGGGCATCTCGCGCCCCGATGAACGGTCCGTTCACACGTTCGCGAGTGGGCCAGTCGTGCGTCGATGAATGGACCGTTCATGCCTTCGCGAGCCAGTGGACCGACGGTGCCGCGATGAACGGTCTATTCATCCCTTGGGAGCGAGCCAGCATGGCCTGATGAATGGTCCGTTCATGCCCCGAACGACTGGGCATGTCGCGCCCCGATAAATGGCCCGTTCATCGAGGCGCAGGTGGACCAGTTGCGCATCGATGAACCACCCGTTCATCGCGCGGCCGCTAACCGCTCAGGAAGCAGGACCGCCGATCGCGCGACGAAACAGCGCCTCGATGTCCGAAATAGACGGTGTGCCGTCCGCGATCGCCAACTGCATCAGCAAACCGCAGAACAATCCGGCCAGCAGGCGCCCGGTCAGGGCGTCCGTCCGGGAGCCGAACAGCTCGATCAGCGCGTCGTCCCACGCCGCGCTCACCGGGCGCAACCGGGGGCGGTGCATGGCCGCCACGTAGAGGTCGTACTCGACCACCGTGTGCGGGCCCTCGTCACGCACGTACCGCATCACCAGCTCCGCCAGCGCGGCCGCGAAGTCCGCGTCCGGCGGCACGCTGCGCTCCCACTCCCGCAGGCGGCGGACGTTGTCCTCGGCCGCCTGGCTCAGCGCGACCTCGAGCAGGTCGTCCAGAGTGCGGAAGTGGTACGTGGTCGACCCCAGCGGCACCCCCGCCGCCGCGGCGACCGCCCGGTGGGTCAGCCCGTCGATCCCCCGCTCGGCCACCACGTCGATCGCCGCCCGCGCGATCTTCGTGCGCCGCCCGGGATCGTTGGGACGCTGCCGGCGCGATCCGGCCGCCTGCCCTGACACCACCGCGCACACCCCTCACCTGCGAAGACACCCGGTTAACACGATCGTAGCCGACGAGTATGGACATCCGTACGCACTCTCATGTACAAATGTACGCACTGAAGTGCCGCGCATCACATCTCCCGCGCCGGCGTTGCCCGCTACCGCATCGGAAAGGGCTCATGAAGGACCTGTACATCGACGGGAACTGGACCGAGGGGCGCGACGGGTCCCGCACCGACGTCCGCAACCCCTACGACGCCTCCGTCATCCAGACGGTCGCCCTCGCCGGCCCGGAGGACGTGGACCGGGCCGTCAAAGCCGCACGAGCGGCGTTCCGCCCCGGCTCGCCGTGGCGCCGCACCACCGCGGCCGACCGCGCCGAACTGCTCGGCCGCATCGCCGACCTGCTGATCCGCGACCGCGAGGACATCGCCCGCACCGAAAGCCTCGACACCGGCAAGACCCTCGCCGAAGGGCGCATCGACGTCGACGACGTGGTCGCGGTGTTCCGCTACTACGCCGCGGCGATCGCGCAGGAGGCCGGGCGCGTGGTGGACACCGGGAACCCGGCCGCGATCAGCCGGATCGTGCACGAGCCGGTGGGCGTCTGCGCGCTGATCGCCCCGTGGAACTACCCGCTGCTGCAGATCTCCTGGAAGATCGCCCCCGCGCTGGCGGCGGGCAACACGATGGTGCTCAAGCCGAGCGAGCTCACCCCGCTGACCACCATCCGGCTCGTCGCGCTCGCCGAGGAGGCCGGTGTGCCGCCGGGCGTGGTGAACCTGCTGCTCGGCCCTGGCGCGGTCGGCGCCGCGATGGTCGAGCACCCCGGGGTCGACCTGGTGTCGTTCACCGGCGGGCTCGCGACCGGCGAGAAGATCATGGCCGCCGCGGCGCGCGGCGTCCGCCGGGTGGCGCTGGAACTCGGCGGCAAGAACCCCAACGTGGTCTTCGACGACGCCGATTTCGACACCGCAGTCGACCTCGCCCTCAACGCCGCGTTCGTCCACTCCGGACAGGTCTGCTCGGCGGGCGCCCGGCTGATCGTGCAGAACGGGATCCATGACCGCTTCGTCGGCGAGCTCGCCCGGCGCGCCGAGCGGATCCGGCTCGGCAACGGGCTCGACCCGGACACCGAGTGCGGTCCGCTGATTTCCGAGCAGCACCGTGCGAAGGTGGAGGGCTACATCGCCGGGGCGATCGCCGACGGCGCCACCCTGCGCGCGGGCGGCACGAGGCCCGAGGATCCCGCGCTGCGCAACGGTTTCTTCCTCCGGCCGACGGTGTTCAGCGACTGCACCCGCGACATGGCCGTGGTGCGCGAGGAGGTGTTCGGCCCGGTGGTCACGGTGGAACGGTTCGCCACCGAGGAGGAAGCCGTCGAGCTGGCCAACGACACCGACTACGGCCTCGCCGGCGCCGTGTGGACCTCCGACGCCGGCCGCGCCCAGCGGGTGGCCGGGGCGCTGCGCCACGGCACGGTCTGGATCAATGACTACCACCCGTACCTGCCGCAGGCGGAGTGGGGCGGCTTCGGCAAGTCCGGCGTCGGCCGCGAACTGGGCCCGTCCGGCCTGCACGAGTACCGCGAGACCAAGCACATCTACCACAACATCGATCCCCGGCCGCAGCACTGGTTCAAGGGCTGACCGGGACTCCCCTCTCCACGCCGCAGTACTGAAGAGGAGGCGCGCGTGAGCACCAGCAACGACCACGGACTGTCCGAGTTCGGGTACCGGCAGTCCCTCGACCGCAGCATCGGCAAGTTCGCGAGTTTCGCCGCCGGGGTCAGCTACATCTCCATCCTCACCGGCACGTTCCAGCTGTTCTACTTCGGGTTCGGCACCGGCGGGCCGGCCTACTGGTGGTCCTGGCCGATGGTCTTCGTCGGGCAGATCGCGGTGGCCCTGTGCTTCGCCGAGCTGGCCGCCCGCTACCCGGTCGCCGGTTCGGTCTACAACTGGTCCAAGAGACTCGCCGGGCCCACCACGTCGTGGCTGGCAGGCTGGATGATGTTCACCGCCTCCGTGGTCACCCTGGCCAGCGTGGTGCTGGCCTACCAGGTCACGCTGCCGCAGCTGTGGTCCGGCTTCCAGCTGGTCGGCGACGGCAGCGGCGCCCACGACTTCGGGATCTCCGCGGTGATCTGGGGCGCGGTGCTGATCCTGTTCACCACGCTGGTGAACGCCTTCGGCGTGAAGCTGATGGCGCGCATCAACAGCATCGGCGTGTTCATCGAGCTGATCGCGGCGGTCCTGCTGGTCGTCATCCTCGCGGTGAACGTGGTGCGCGGCCCCGGTGTCTTCGTCGACACGCACGGGCTCGGCGAGGGGCACGTGGGTGGCTACGCCGGCGTGTTCCTGGTGGCCGCGATCGCCTCGGCCTACGTCATGTACGGCTTCGACACGGCGAGCTCACTCGGCGAGGAGACCGTCAACCCGCGGCGCACCGCGCCGGTGGCGATCCTGCGCGCGGTCATCGCGTCGTTCGTGATCGGCGGGCTGATCCTGCTGTTCGCCATCATGGCCGCGCCCGACCTGTCCGATCCGCGGCTGGGCACGTCGTCGGGCGGGCTGCAGCTGATCGTGCTGCAGGTGCTCGGCGGGCCGCTGGGCAAGGTGTTCCTGGGCTGCATCGTCGTCGCCATCACGGTGTGCGCGCTGGCCGTGCACACCGCCGGGATCCGGCTGATGTTCGCGATGGCCCGCGACAACGCCCTGCCGTTCGGGGTGCGGCTGGCGCGGATTAACGCCAAGACCGGCACCCCGGTGGTCCCGGCGATCCTCATCGGCGCGGTCGCGGTGGCGATCCTGCTGGTCAACATCGGGACACCGCAGATCTTCACCGCGGTCACCAGCGTCGCGGTGGTCATGATCTACCTGGCCTACCTGCTGGTGACGGTGCCGATGCTGGTCAAGCGGCTGCGTGGCGGGTGGTCGGGCCGCGACGCCGGCGGCCACTTCTCGCTCGGGCGGCTCGGCCTGCCGGTCAACGTCGTCGCCGTGCTGTGGGGCGCCGGGATGGCCGTGAACCTGGCGTGGCCGCGCGAGCAGATCTACGGCGGCGGGGCGCTGCGCTGGATGGCCCTGATCTTCATCGGGATCGTCGCCGCGATCGGCCTGGCGTGGTTCCGGCTCCGCGGCCGCCACCGCCTTGGCACGCTCCCCGAACACCAGGCCGACCGCGGCGACCGGCTCGTCGACGAGCTTTCCTGAGGAGGACGAACGTGAGCACCGAGAACTACGACTTCATCATCGTCGGCGGCGGCTCGGCCGGGTGCGTGCTGGCCAACCGGCTGTCGGCCGATCCGAAGGTGAAGGTGCTGGTGCTGGAGGCGGGCCGGTCGGACGCCAAGTGGGACGTGTTCGTGCACATGCCCGCCGCGCTGACCTTCCCGATCGGCAGCCGCTTCTACGACTGGGGCTACCGCAGCGAGCCGGAGCCGTTCATGAACCGGCGGCGCATCTACCACGCGCGCGGCAAGATCCTCGGCGGGTCGAGCAGCATCAACGGCATGATCTTCCAGCGGGGCAACCCGATGGACTACGAACGCTGGGCAGCCGACCCCGGCATGTCCGGCTGGGACTACGCGCACTGCCTGCCCTACTTCCAGCGCATGGAGAACTGCCTCGCCGACCCGCCGGACGGGCGCTGGCGCGGGCACGACGGCCCGCTGGAACTGGAGCGCGGACCGGCGTCGAACCCGTTGTTCCAGGCGTTCTTCGAGGCCGCGGAACAGGCCGGGTACCCGCGCACGGACGACGTGAACGGCTACCGGCAGGAGGGGTTCGCGCCCTTCGACCGGAACGTGCGCCGCGGCCGCAGGCTCTCCGCCGCCCGCGCCTACCTGCACCCGGTGCGGCACCGGAAGAACCTGACCGTGCAGACCCGCGCGTTCGTGTCGCAGGTCCTGTTCCGCGGCAACCGCGCCGTCGGGGTGGAGTACTCGACCGGGCGGAGCGCGCCGCGCGAGGTGTACGGCAAGGAGGTCGTGCTGTGCGGCGGGGCGATCAACACGCCGCAACTGCTGCAGCTGTCGGGCGTGGGCAACGCGGCCGAGCTGCGCCGGCTCGGCATCGACGTGGTCCACGACCTGCCCGGTGTGGGTGAGAACCTGCAGGACCACCTCGAGGTGTACATCCAGTACGACTGCAAGGAGCCGGTGTCGATGCAGCCGCACCTGGCGACGTGGAAGCGCCCACTGATCGGCGCGCAGTGGCTGTTCCTGCGGTCCGGTCCGGGTGCCACGAACCACTTCGAGGGCGGCGGTTTCGTGCGCAGCAACGACACCGTGGCCTACCCGAACCTGATGTTCCACTTCCTGCCGATCGCGATCCGCTACGACGGCTCGGTGCCCGCCGGAGGACACGGCTACCAGGTCCACGTGGGACCGATGTACGCCGACACCCGCGGCAGCGTGAAGATCACGTCGACGGACCCGCGGCGGCACCCGGCGCTGCGGTTCAACTACCTGTCCACGGAGAACGACCGGCGCGAGTGGGTGGAGGCCGTGCGGGTGGCCCGCAAGATCCTCAACCAGCCCGCGCTGGACCGCTACAACGGCGGCGAGATCTCCCCCGGCCCCGGCGTCGAGACCGACGAGCAGATCCTGGACTGGGTGGCGAAGGACGCGGAGACCGCACTGCACCCGTCCTGCACGGCGAAGATGGGCGTCGACGAGATGTCCGTTGTGGACCCCGGGTCGATGCGGGTGCACGGCACGGAGGGCCTGCGGGTGGTGGACGCGTCGGTGATGCCCTACATCACCAACGGCAACATCTACGCGCCGGTGATCATGACCGCGGAGAAGGCGGCGGACCTGATCCTCGGCAACACCCCGCTGGCGCCGATCAAGGAGCCGTTCTACCGGCACAACGCCGGCTGAGACACCGACAGGTGCGGCGCCAGCGCGCGCAGGAAGTCCGGCGCGTCGAACGCCGCACCTGCGGACACCACGCCCGTCGCCCGGGTCCGTCCACTCAGGATCCGGGCGACGGCCTCCACCGCGAGCGGCGCGCTGATCGCGTAGATGTCCTGCCCGGCGGCGGAGATCCGGCGCTCCTCGGCGCCGCGGCGGACCACGACGTCGACGACGAAGGTCTGTGCCGAGCGGCCCCGCTCGTCGACGGCGGCCGGGGCCGCGGCGCCGGGCGCGGCCAGGTCCGCCGCCGCCTTGGCCGTCATGTAGGTGCGCACCTCGGGCACGTCCAGGTGGGTGGGGACGGTGACGATGTCGGCCATGCTGAACTCCCCGATGACGTCCTGCGACCCGAGCGGCGCGGGGAACTCCCACTCCAGCGTCGGCAGGGCGTCGTCGTGGTACTCCAGCCGTCCGCCGGTGTAGCGGACGCGCCGGTCGTCCCGCCGCTGCCGCGACACCGCCCCCGCCGCGAGCGTCCCGGCGGTGGGGTGCCAGCTGCTCAGGCCGTAGGCGAGGTGCACCTCGTCGGCCGCCGTCCAGTCCCCCATGGCGGCGGTGACCAGCAGGTCGCCGAGGCCGCCGAAGAACGCCATCGCCGGGACGACCACGTTCTCCCCCGCCCGCTCCGCGAAGTGGGCGAAGGTGTCGGCGTTCGCCTCGATCTCGGCGGCCACGTCGACGTACGGGATGCCCGCCCGCAACGCCGCCTCGATCAGCGGGGCGGCGGTCGTCGCGAAGGGCCCGGCGCAGTTGATCACGGCGTCCGCCCCGGCGAGGGCGCGGTCCAGTGCGGCCGGGTCGTCGACGGCCGCCGGCCGCACTTCGAGGTCCGGCTGCGCCACCGCCAGGAGCTTCTCCCGGTCGCGGCCCAGCAACAGCGGGACGTGCCCGCGCTCGCGCAACTCCGCGACCACGAACCGCCCGGTGTGTCCGTACGCCCCGTACACCGCAACCCGTCCCATGCCTGCTCCCAGGTGCTCGAAGTGATCCGCTGCGGGTAATCCTGTCCGGCCGGGCCCCTGCTGCCCAGTGTCCGGAATGACACGACCCGTACACTTTCGGACATGAACTCTGTCGCCGTCGCCACCACCGACGGCATGCTGCACTTCGAACTGGCGCTGGCCTGCGAGGTCTTCGGCTCGCCGCCGGACGCCGTGCGCGTCCCCTGGTACGACCTCAGCGTGTGCGGCGCGCGCCCGGTGCGGGCCGGCCGGTTCCGGGTCGAGCCGGACGGCGGTTTCGACCGGCTGGCCGAGGCGGACACCGTGATCGTCCCCGCGCTGGCCGACGTCGACGAGGACCCGCCCGCCGACCTGGTCGACGCGGTGCGCGCGGCTCACGAGTCGGGCGCGCGGGTGGTGTCGCTGTGCACCGGCGCGTTCGTGCTCGCGGCCGCGGGCCTGCTGGACGGGCTGCGCGCGACCACCCACTGGGCGCACACGGACGAACTCGCCGCGCGCTACCCGCGGGTGACCGTGGACCCGGACGTCCTCTACGTGGACAACGGCCGCGTCCTCACGTCCGCGGGCAAGGCGGCGGCGATGGACCTGTGCCTGCACCTGGTGCGTCTCGACCACGGCTCGGCGATCGCGAACGTGGTCGCCCGCCGCCTGGTCGTGCCGCCGCACCGGGAAGGCGGGCAGGCGCAGTTCGTCAGCACGCCGGTGCCGGAGGACGACGGCCATCCGCTGGCCGAGCTGCTGCCGTGGGTGATGCGGCGGCTGGACCAGCCGTTGACGGTGGAGGACCTGGCGCGCCAGGCGAACCTGAGCTCACGGCACCTGGCCCGGCACTTCCGCGCCGTCACCGGCACCACCCCGCTGCGGTGGCTGCTGGCGCAACGGATCCGCCGCGCGCAGGAGCTGCTGGAGAGCACGGACGACAGCATCGACGCGATCGCCGCCGCCGCGGGTATGGGCACCGCGACGACGCTGCGGCGTCACTTCCACCGCGCGGTCGGGGTGCCGCCGGACACCTACCGCCGCACGTTCCGCGCCTGAAGCTCCGACCTGGCGATCAGCCACCACGCACCGGCCGCGCCCGCGAGGTAGGCGACGCCGAGGAGCAGGAAGGACAGGCCGGCGCCGCGGCCCCAGTCCGTGACGGCGCCGAGCACGACACTCATCGCCGCGACGCCCACCAGCGTGCCGATCTGGCGGTTGGCGTTGAGCACGGCGCCGGCCACGTTCGCGTGCGCGACTCCGGCGAACTCGACCAGCGCGGCGGTCATCCCGGGCGAGATGATGCCCGCGCCGACGTTGGCCACCGCGACGGCGACGGCCAGGACCCAGTACGGCGTCTCGGTCGACATGCCGACCATGGCGAGCGACGCGATGCCGGCGACGAGCAGGAAGACCGTCAGCAGCACCCCGTTCGGGATCCGGCCCGCGATGCGCGAGTAGACCAGGTTGCCCAGCGGGAACCAGATCGTCATCGGCAACAGCTCCAGCCCGGCGAGGAGCGGACCGGCGTCGCGGGCGTGCTGGAAGTACAGGCTGAGCATGAACATGCCGCCGTAGACGGCGAAGTTGAACAGGAACCCGACCAGGTTCGCGCCGGTGAAACCCGCGCCGCGGAACAGGTTCCACGGCATGACCAGGTTCTCGGCCCGCCGTTCGCGGGCGACGAGCGCGGCGGCGGCGAGGCCCAGCACCACGTACGCGGCCAGCACCGGGCGCGCCAGCCAGCCCAGCCGCGGACCTTCGATGAGCGCGAAGCTCAGCGCGGCGAGCGCCGCGATCCACAGGGCGTGCCCGGGCACGCCCAACCGGACGCGGCGCCCGTCGACCGCTGGTATGCAGCGCCGGGTCAGCAGGATGCCGGCGACGCCGATGGGCAGGTTGAGCAGGAAGATGCTGGGCCAGCTGAAAGCGCTTACCAAGAGCCCGCCGAGGGTCGGCCCGAGCGCGGCCGAGGTGGCGACGATCGCCGACCACAGCCCGAGCATGCGGGTGCGCCGGCGCTTGTCGGGGAACGAGAACACCAGCAGGGACAAGGAACTCGGCATGAACAACGCGGCGCCCAGGCCCTGGACGAGCCGTGCGGCGATGAGCACCCCGGCCGTGGGCGCGAGCGCGCAGGCAAGCGAGGCGGCGAAGAAGACCGCCATGCCGGCCAGGTAGACGGCCCGCGCGCCGAACCGGTTCGCCAGGCCACCCGCGAGCATCAGCAGCGAGGCGAACACCAGCACGTAGCCGTCGACGATCCAGGTGAGTTCGGAAAGCGAGGCGCCGAGCTGCTGCTGGATCGCGGTGCCGGCGACGTTGACGACGGTCACGTCGAGCGAGGCCATGACGAAGCCGGTGGCGAGCGCGGCGAGTTTCATGCCGGACGAGTCACGCACGGTAAGTACGATAGTCATCAAACTTCATGGTGGTCAAACTTCGACGATCATCGTAATATGGGTGCCGTGACGGACCGGATCAACGACCACCCCGCCGCGGAGGACATCACGCTGCAGGGCGTGCTCGACGCGCTGACCGACCCGGTGCGGCGCAGCATCGTGCGGCAACTCGCCGATTCGGGCGAGGACATGGCGTGCGGCACGTTCGACATCAACGTCACCCGGTCGACCAGCACGCACCACTTCAAGGTCCTGCGGCAGGCCGGGATCATCCGGCAGCACTACCAGGGCACGGTGAAGCTGAACGAGCTCCGCCGGGCCGACCTGGAGCGCGCCTTTCCCGGCCTGCTGGACACGATCATCGAGTCCGCCCGCCGGGAGGCGGGCCGTCAGCGCGCGTCCGCGTGACCGCCCTGCGCGGGGCGGTCCCCGCGCAGGTACCGGGTCACCATGGCGACCAGCTCGTTCTCCAGCGCCGCGGTCCCGATGGTCCGCGGATCGGCCATCGCCCGGTGGGTGTTCGTCTCCACGGTGAACACGATCAGCTCCGCCGCGGTGTCCAGGTCCCGCACACCCACATCGGGGTGCCGGGCGAGCAGGTCGCGCACCTGACCGACGCGCATCTTCCCGTGCCGGTCGATCGTGTCGAGGAGCTCCCGCGAAACCGGCGCCTGCTCGATCATGATCCGCAGCAGCTGGGGATCGTCGCGGTGGTTGTCGATCGCGTCCCGCACCAGGGCCCGGACCAGCTCCTCCAGGCTGCCCGGTGACAGGTCGAGCTGGTCGGCGGGCGTCCACCGGCCGCGGTCGATGTGCCGCACCAGCAGCTCCGCGAGGATGGCGTCCTTGTTCGGGAAGTACTGGTACAGCGAGCCGATCGAGATGGCGGCGCGCTCGGCGATGCGGTTGGTGGTGCCGGCGGCGTAGCCGTGCTCGGCGAAAACGTGAGCAGCGGCGGTGAGGATGCGCTCGCGGGTGAGCTCCGCGCGCACCTGCCGGGGCTTGCGACGTGCTTGAAGGCGACGGTCGTCCGACGGCATCGCACATCCTCCTCGTGGCGCGGAAAGCGAGTAGCCAAAAAGCTGAGCTATTGCTCACAATAGTGGCATGACCTGCGCTAACGCACCACACCAGCTCACCACTGTGGACGAGGTCGAGTCCATCGTCGGGCGCCCGGCGCCGATGATCACGCTCAAGCAGATCTCCGTCCTCGACGAGGGCTGCCGGGCCGTCCTGGCCCGCTCGCCGATCGCGGCCGTCGGCTACCGGGACGCCGGCGGCGCGAGCCGGACGACGTTCCTCGGCGGCGCGCCGGGGTTCGTCCGCGTCCACTCGGCCACCCGGTTCTCGTTCACCCTGGACGACGACGTGCGGGGTGCGGTCTCGTTCTTCTTCCTCCTGCCGGGTGTCGGGGAAGTGTTGCGCGTCAACGGTTCCGTGGCCAAGCGGAAGGGCGAGCGGGTTTTCGCCGACGTCACGGAGGCCTACGTCCACTGCGCGCAGGCCATCCTCCGGTCCCGGCTGTGGCAGCCCCGCGATCCGGCCGGGCAGGCCGCCGCACCCGGAGGTGACGGTCCACTGTGCCAGACCGGAATCGCCGAGTTCCTCTCCGCGGCCCCGTTCCTCGCGCTGTCCACTTGGGACTCCTCCGGCGGGAGCGACACGAGCCCGCGCGGGGACCGGGAGGCGGTGGCGCGGATCGTGGACGGCCGCACGCTCGTCATCCCGGACCGGAAGGGCAACAAGCGCGCCGACACGCTGCACAACCTGCTGCAGGACGACCGGCTGTCGTTCGCCGCGCTCGTCCCGGGCCGGGACGAGGTGCTGCACGTCCGCGGGCGGGGCGCGATCACCGTCGACCCGGCACATCTGGAGCCTTTGGCGCTGCGCGGGAAGCCGCCGCACGCGGCGCTGCTCATCACCGTCGAGGACGCGGAGATCGCCGTCAACGACGCCGTGGTGAATTCGCAGCCGTGGAATCCCGGCGCCGACCGTGACCCGGTGCCGGATCTCCTTGCCGTGGCGGGAAAACACGTAGCCGCGAACTCGGCGACGGCCGCGGGCGGCGCCTTCCTGCTCAAGGCGGTCCCGGGCGCGAACCGGCTGCTGCGTCGGGTGATGGACCGCACCTACCGCTCGGGCCTGCGGAAAGAGGGCTACGAAGAGCCGCCCCGCTGAGCCGGGTTACGGAGCGTCGGCGGCCGCGTTCCACATCGTCGCAAAGTTGGCCTCGTACTGGTCGTACAGAGAGCCGACGTTCGTCTTGATCATCGCTTCGTCGTTGCGACGCAGGGAGGTCTGGTTGAAGTTCGGGCTGCCGGTCAGCACCCAGCGGGCGTGCCGGTCGGCGCCGTAGTCGCCCTCCAGCAGCAGGTACTTCGAGTGGATGCGGCCCGCCGCGCCGCCGTCGAGAGCGCGCAGCGTGATGTTCGGCTGCGACTCCAGCACCGCGCGGACCTCGTCGTCGAGCAGGCCGTGCACGATGTCGACCCGGCAGCCCCGGCCGGCCAGTTCCGCGAGCCGCTCGGCGATCCCGATCCGGTAGACGTCCCATTCGGACATCCCAATGCGGATGGTCGTCGGCGTGCGGCACCCAGCCACGGCGAGGAACTCGACGATCGGGTCGCGCTCGGCGAAGGGGTGGAAGTAGGCCGTCACCGAGCCGCCCCGCATCCCCGTCCGCGTCACGTGCGCGTAGTCGCCGGTGGCGCGCTCGGCGGCGAGGTCCTCGAAGTAGGCGTTGTAGGACCGGTAGAGCCTGGTGTTGCCGGCGAACGTGGCCGCGTTGTTCCAGTAGCTGACGGAGTTGAGGTCGGTGAAGTTGGCCGAGGACTGCACGACCACCTCGGACTGCCCGCCGGTGCGCGAGAACAGGTAGAACTTGTTGTGGTTGCCCTTGGTGCCGATGCAGGCCGCGGTGTTGCCCTCCGGCGAGAGCCGGCTGCACACGTGCAACCACGACGGCCGTGACTCGTCCGTGCCCAGCGCCTCCCGCAGCGACTGCACGGCCGGATTGGCGACCTGCCACCCGTCGAGGACCACCTGGACGTCCACCCCGCGGCGGTGGGCGGCGACCAGTTCGGTGGCGAAGTCCAGCCCGGCCTGGCCGGAGATCACGAAGTGGGCGATCCGGATGCGGGACCCGCGGGGCGCCTGCTTGACCAGGCTGCAGATCTGCCGCACCACCGCGGTCGGATCCCCGCCGGCCGGATCGTTGAACACCGCGCCGGTGGCCACCCTTGCCGCGGGCGCGCCGGCGCACGGACGCTCGTCGGCCGCGGCGGTGGCGGCCCCGGGCACCAGGGTGACCGCGAGCACGGCGGCGACGAGCACGGACTTCAATCGCATCGTCCACTTCCTTCCGTTCGATGCGACCCTCTCCCGGACGGACGAACAGGACACCAACGGCCGGTGACGATCATATGGACCTTTCACCCGGGCCCTCGGCCGTCAGATGGCCACGGCACCCCTCTCGGGAGCAGGTCAGGAGGCGGCTCTCAGGCAACGAGGACGCTTTTTGTCGGTCCCGGACGTTAGCCTGAGACCAGCCGCCTGAGCCGGGGGGAAGTGAGCGATGGAGCGCGTACCGCCGCAACTGTTCAACTTCAGCGTCGGAGACAATTCGGAGCTCTACACCGCGATCCTGCACGCCTTCGCCGAAGCCAACGAGCGGCTGGAGACGTCGCTGAGCCTGGACGGTCTGCGCGAGCGGCTGCGGACGGTCGGCTGGTTCGGCGCTCTTGACGACGCCGACCTCACACGAGCTCTCGGAAGCCTGCGGGATTGGCGGTTGGTCGACGTCATCCAGAGTCAGACCGAGAACTACCGCACTGCGGCCGAGTACGAGCGGCGCAACCTCCAGTACTCCCTCACGAAGCGCGGTGAAGCCGCCTTCGCCGGGGTGCAGCACGCTCTCACCGTGCTGGCCTCCAGCGGCGCACTCCAGACAGCGGTGCTGGACGCGATCTCCGACCGGCTCGACGAGCTGGATCGCCTGTTGTCGGGTCCACCGGTGAGCGACCGCAAGATCTACACCACCTTGACCGAGCTGGAGGCGCACCTCGACGCGCTACGCACCAACACCAAACAGTTCAACGGCGAACTGCAGCGCCTGCTCCGCGCCGACAGCGCGGACCACTCGACGTTCCACGAGGTCAAGTCCGCCACCGTGGCCTACCTCGAGGAGTTCCTGACCAACCTCGATCACCGCACCGAGGCGATCGCTCTCGGCATCACGCGCGTCGAAGCTCACGGCACCGCTCATCTGCAGGAGCGTGCGCTCGCTGGGGCCGAATTGCCGCCATCCACCGGAGACGACGCGAAAGCGGACTGGCTCACGCACCGCCGCAGCCGGTGGGCCGGGCTGCGAGCGTGGTTCCTCCCCGCGGACGGCACGCAACCACGGGCGACCGACCTCCACCGGGTGGCCCGACGCGCGATCGTCACGTTGCTGCAGGTGCTGGACCGGATCTCCGAGTCACGAAGACGGGCCACGAGCGCCGTCGCCGACTTCCGGGAACTGGCGCGCTGGTTCGCCTCGGCCCCGGGCGACGACGACCTGCACCGGTTGTATTCGGCCGCGTTCGGCCTGGGCTCGGCGCGGCACGCGCACCTCGCCCATCCTGACCCCGAAGTCATCAGCTCGTCGACCGCTTGGGACGAGGCGCCGCCGGTCCCGGTTTCTCCCCTGCTCCGCACCGCGGGCAGGACGGAGAAGATCTCCCGAACCGGCCAGGTGCGCGACGTCGCCGCGATCAGGCGCGAGCGAGCCGCACGGGCCCGAGTGCAGCGGGCGGAGTTGCAGCGAGCGTGGCAAGAGCTCGACACGGCCGGCACGGTCCGGCTGTCCGCGTTCACCGAGCTCGACTACGCGACGTTCGAACGACTCCTCGACCTGCTCGGCCGGGCACTCGCGACCACGCCAGAGGCATCCGGAGCACGCCGGGTCACGACGAGCGACGGCAAGGTGGAGATGGTCCTGCGAATGCCGCCGGATCAGGAGACCGCCACGTTGCGCACCCCGCGTGGTGTCTTCCACGGCCCCGACTACGTCGTCGCGATCACCGCACCCGGTGCTGCGGACGCGCGGGAGGTGGAGACGGCATGAGCAACCTGGCCAATCAGCTCGTGCTCGCCGAACGGCAGGATGTCGCCAAGGGGATACGCCTCCTGTTGGCCACGCCGCTCATCACGGAACGGTTGGCGCCTGAGGCGTTCGATCTCGTCCGCCGTCGTCAGGTGCCGCTGGCGAAGTGGTTCGAGTACCACTGCGGCTGGCGGCTGATGGTCGAGCCCCGGCTCGGCTACGCCCGGCTCGCCAAGGTGAAACACGAGCCGGACCACACCCGGCCGGCACGACGAGCGCGCTCCGGACACGCGCCTTTCGACCGGAGACGGTACGTGCTGTTGTGCGTGGTCGCCGCAGAACTGCTGTCCGGACCGGTCACCACCATCGGCCTGCTCGCCGACCGGGTCCGGCAGGCGACGGCCGCGGACCCGCTGCTGGACCCGTTCGACACGTCGTCCAGGGCAGAGCGGATGGCCTACGTGGACGCGTTGCGTTTCCTGGAGTCCCGCGGGGCGCTCGACACGGTGGACGGGACCACCGACGCGTTCGTCGAGTCTCGCGAGGCGAAGGTGCTCTACCGGGTGGACACCACACTGCTCGTGCGCCTGGTCTCCGCGCCCAACGGTCCGTCGCAGATCCAGACCGGTCCGGAGATCACGGGGGAACGGTTCCCGGAGGTGCTGGCTCAGCTCCTCCGGGAACCCCGCTACGGCGACGGCGAGACGTCCGCCTCGGACATCCAGCGCAACCTCTGGCTCCGTCATTCCATCTGCCGCAGGCTGTTCGACGAGCCCGTCCTCTACCGCGCCGACCTCAACGAAGAGCAACGAGCGTACGTCACTTCACTCACGGGGCGCCAAGTCCTGCACCGCGCGGCCGAACAAGCCGGTTTCCTGCTCGAAGAACGCGCCGAAGGGTACCTCCTCGTCGACCCGGACGGCATAGCGACCGACCGCAAGTTCCCCGACGACACGAGCACTGCCGGCGTCGCGGCGCTACTGCTCCTGGACGCCCTGAACGCCGCGCCCCTCGGTCTCACCATCGAGCAACTGCACACCGAGACACGCGAGCTGCTGACCCGTTTCCCCCGCTGGGCCAGGACCTACCGCGGTGACGATGGCGCCGGCCTTCTCGTCACCGGTGCTCTGGAGCTGCTCACGGCTTTCCGGCTGGTGACACGCACAGGCGGACGGGTCCGCACTCTGCCCGCCGCCAGCCGCTACGCACTGACGGAAGTCCGCACGACCGAGGAGGCGCTGTGACGATCGCCGAGCTCCCCCACCGGGCCGGAACCAGCGCGCTCTCCGCTCCGGCGCGCTGGCAACCGACCCGCGCGGGCATCCTCAACGTCTGGCGGTACTACGACGAGGTCTTCGAATTCCACCACGGCCGCCTTCTCCTGCGGGGGCCGAACGGAACGGGGAAGTCCAAGGCCCTGGAGCTGCTGTTGCCGTTCCTGTTCGATGCGAGCCTGCGACCGCACCGGTTGTCCACCTTCGGCACCGGCGAGCGGACGATGCACTGGAACCTCATGGGCGAGGGCGCGACCGGCGCGACCCGGGTCGGCTACGTCTGGCTGGAGTTCAGGAGCGCGGGTGGCGAGTTCTTCACGTGCGGGGCCCGCCTCCAGGCCACGACACGAACCGCCGGCGTGACCCCGGACTACTTCACGACGTCACTGCGCGTCGGCACGGGCTTCGCGCTCACGAACTCCACGAAGCAGCCACTGACCAGGGCGGCACTCACCGAGACATTGGGCAGGGACGGCACTGTCCACCCCAGTCCGTCCGATTACCGCGCCGCGGTGCGGCATACGCTCTTCCCGGGCATGTCCGAGCAGCGCTACGAAGCCCTGATCACCGCGTTGCTCCAGCTGCGCACACCCAAGCTCTCGCAACGGCTCGATCCCGGTCTCCTGTCCGGCCTGTTGTCCCGGGCACTGCCGCCGCTGGACGAGGAAGACATCGCCGAACTCGCCGAGGGCTTCGAACGCCTTGACCAGCAACGCGAACGGCTGACCAAGCTCGATCGGGAGGTCGATGCGGCCAAGAAGGTTGCCGCACGGCAACGGACCTACGCGCAACGGGCGCTGCGCAAGGGCGCGGCCGACCTGATCTCCGCCACCACACGAATGGACGATCTGACGCGGGCCGCACGTCGCTCGGCCGACGAGCACGATTCCGCCTCGAAAGACCTGGAAGTTACCGAGATCACACTCGATGAAGTGGTCCGTCGCCTCGGCGCCGCCCAGAAGGCCGTCGAGGGGATCGTCGCCAGCGAAGCCTACCGCGGGGGAAGCCAGCTCGACGAGTTGCGCGATCGTGTCCGCGCGGCCCGGCACCTCGCGAACGATCAGGCCGGGAAGGCCGCCGGAAAGACCGCCACAGCTCAGGACGACCGCGAGCAGGCCGAGAGCGCGCAGCGCGACGTCGAGGAACGATCCGAGCGAGTTCGCGCGGCAGCCGAAGACGCGGCTCGCCGGGCGAGCAGGGCCGGCCTCGAAGGCACTCACCGCGAGCTCGCCGGTTCACAGGGCACGGCGGAAGATCACAGCGAACAGCTCCTGCAAGCGGCGGTGAGCAGCCGCCTGGAGACGATCAGCGAAGTCCGCCGGATCCTCGAGGCGCACGAGAGGGCCATCGACGCGCGCAAGGCTGCCGAGACGCTCCTGGAGGAAGCGCGGGAGAAGCTCTCGGCGGCCAACGACGTCAGAGCCACGCGGGCCGGCCAGTACAGGGATGCCGTGCAGTCCCACGAGAACGCTCTGCTCGACTGGGCGGCGGCATGCCGGGAGCTGGACTTCGGCGATCCCACCGAACTCGCCGCGCGAGCGGAGTCCGCCGCCGATGTGCTCGCCTACGTCCACGAGGCGGTCGAGCGGTCCGGTGGCGCCATCGCCGCCGAAGTCGCGCGGCTCACCGCCCACCGCGGCGACGTCGAGAAGCGGCGTGACGAGCTGACAGCGGAGCGACAGCGCATACGGGACAAAGTGGATCTTCCACCGGATGCTCCGCTGTACCGCACCGCCAATCGGGAAGCGATGCCGGGCGCCCCTCTGTGGCGCCTTGTCGACTTCACCGGCGACTTCCCGATGGCACAGCGAGCCAGTGTCGAAGCCGCCCTCCAATCCAGCGGTCTGCTCGACGCGTGGGTGACGCCGGACGGCTCCATCACGGTCGAGGGTCACGACTCCCTCGCCGAGGGCGATCTCGTCGCGCCGGCGCCCGGACGGTCTCTCCGCGACGTGCTCCGTCCGGAACCCGGGGCACCGGTTCCGGTCGGCCGGATCAACCGTCTGCTGTCCGCCGTCGCCTTCGGTGACGTCCTTCCGGACGCGCATCCGGCAGCCTGCGGCGCGGACGGCCGGTGGCGCCTGGGCGCACTGACCGGCAGCTGGGCCAAAGAGGAAGTCTCGTTCCTGGGCGCGGCCGCACGCGAGCGCGCGCGAGGTCAGCGCATCGCCAAGCTGACCGCTCAGATCGACGAAGCGGCACGCGAAGCCGCCGAGCTCACCGACCGCCTCGCGCTGCTCGATTCGCGCCGGCGGGCGTTGGCCGCAGAACGCGACCGGTTGCCCCCGCACACGCTCGTCTCGGACGCACAGCGGGCGCTCGACCGCGCTTCCGACCAGGTGACCGACGCCGACCGCGCGGTGCACGACGCGCACGAGAAGCTCGCCGCCCGGGAAGAAGAGGCAAGCCGCGCTCAACACGAACTCCACCTGGCCGCCATCGAAAACAGGGTGCCCACGAGCCGCGCCGGCCTGGACGACGTGACGGTGGCCGTGGGGCTGTTCCGCGACGCCGCGCGCACCTGGCTCGCCCGCAGCGCAGAACTCGCCTTGGCGGCACGCGCGGCGGGAGCGCTCCGCGCGGCCGCAGACCGGTCGGCCGCGGACGCGAGCGAGCTCATGGAAGCGGCCGAAGCGGCCGCGGCAGAAGCCGAGGCGCTCGCCGAGAAGCTCCGTGCGGTGGAGCGCACCGTGAACATCGAGGACTACCAGGAGATCCTGGACGAGCTCCGGACCCAACGCGAACTGCAGGTCCGGCTGCACGAGGAGGAGTCCACCGCCCGCGAGAAGCAGCAACAGCTCCAGTTCCGGATCGGGCAACTCGGCGAACGCCGCCGGCGAGACGCGGAGGAGCGCGACAACGCGGTCGCCGCTCGTGACGCCGCCGCCGAGCGCTTCCGCACGCTCGCCACCAGCACACTCGCGGACGACGCGGGCGCGGAACTGGACCTGTCCGCGGAAGACGGTGTCACTGCCACACTCCGTGCGGCCCAGCACGTCCGGGAGAAGTGGCCGACGATTCCGCACGAGCAGAAGAACGTCGAAGACGCGCTGCACAGGTTGAACGAGGTCGTGTACGAAACCCGGGACGTGCTCGGGGCGCGCGCGGAACTCGAACTCAGTGATGACGAAACTCGCGTGCTCACGGCGGTCCTCGATGGCGTCCGGGTAAGCGCGCACGCGTTGCTGGACGCGCTCAGGTCAGAAGCCGACAGCAGCCGGAACGACATCACCGAACGGGAACGTGACCTGTTCGACCGGACCCTGACCGGGGACACGCGACGCCAGCTGGCCGAACGGATTCGCCAGGCCGGCGAGCTCGTCGACGCGATGAACTCGCGCCTGGAGCGGGTGCGCACGGCCTCCCGCGTTGCCGTGCACCTGGTGTGGCAGGTCGACCCGGATCTGCCAGCCGGCACGAAGGAGGCGAGGCAGCTCCTGCTGAAGGACCCCGCGCGCTTGTCCGACGCCGACCGGGAATCGCTGCACCGGTTCTTCCGGGAACGCGTCGACCAGGCCAAGGAGGACAACACCGCCGCCAGCTGGCAGGAACAGCTGGCGCAGGTGTTCGACTACACGTCGTGGCACAGGTTCGTGGTGCGGCTTGACCGGTCGGACGGGAAGGGCTGGCAGCCGCTGACCAAGAAACTCCACGGGGCGCTCTCCGGTGGCGAGAAGGCGATCGCGTTGCACCTGCCCCTGTTCGCAGCGGTGGCGGCCCACTACCAGGCGGTGCCGGACGCGCCGCGGCTGATCCTGCTCGACGAGGTGTTCGTCGGTGTCGATTCGAGCAACCGCGGCCAGGTGTTCGAGTTGCTGACGTCGCTGGACCTGGACCTCATGCTGACCTCGGATCACGAATGGTGCACCTATCGCGAAATACCTGGAATCGCCGTCCACAACCTGTTGACCGGCGACGACGGCGATGACGCTGTGACAACGGCCCGCTTCGTCTGGACGGGAACAGGCTGGGCGGGCGAGGACATCGGATGACCGTGCCCGAGACGCTGCGCCGGCCCGCGCTGCGACCGCTGTGGCAGGCGGTTCACGACCGCCTTTCTTCGGGGCGCGCTGTCAGCAGGGTCCGTGTCGGTCCACTCGACGACGCGCAACGGTCGGCGATCGCCGACCTGCTCGGCCTGGACCGCCTGCCGGACACGGTTTTCGCCGTGAGCCTGTCCAAGCTGGACGCCGCGTTGACCGAAGCGGGGACAGATCTGCCGACCGTGCTCGCCGCGGTCATCGGCCCGATCGGCGATCGCGCGGCCGAACGCGAACGAGCCAAGGCCGAGCGCGCCGCCTTGTGGTCCTGGCTGGAGAACCACCCCGAAGTTCAGCGCCAGCCTGCGTTGCGCACGTGGGCTCAGCACGTCCGGCAGGCTGGTCTGGTTCAGGCGTCGGTGGAGCGGACGCGTGAGGTGCTGTCCGCTGCGTTGACGGTGCTGAACCGGCTGCCCGCCGAGGGCCAACCGCTACCCGCGCTGGCCGGCGAAGCTGTGGGCGACCCGCATGCGCTGGACGACGGTACCCGTCTCGGCAACCTGGTGCTGCGCGCTCTAGCGGAGATCTTCGCCGCGGAACTGCCTGTGACAGCTCTCGACAAACGGATGTTGTGGGAACGCGCCGGGATCGCCGCGGACGAGCTGTCGAGCGTGGTGCTGGCGACCGGGCTGAGGCTGTGTGGGAAGGGCGTGGCCTGCGAGGTCGCTTGGATGTGCGCCGACGCCGGCCAGGCCGCCGCGCTGACATTGGCACAGCTGCGCGCGACTGCTTGGACAGCAGCGCCCGTACGGGTCCGGGTCGTGGAGAACCCCAGCATCCTGGCAATGGCCCTGCGGCGCTTCGGCGCCGCATGCCCACCTCTCGTCTGCACGTCCGGCTGGCCGAACACCGCCGTGATGACGCTCCTGCGCCGTCTGAGCGACCTCGGCGCAGAGCTGCTCTACCACGGCGATTTCGACGGCGAAGGGTTGCGCATCGCCGCGTACGTCATGGACAAGACAGGCGCACGCCCGTGGCGGATGAGCACAACCGATTATCGGCGCGGTCTGCGCATGGACATCTCCGGACCCGCACCAGGTCGGCTGACCGAGGCGCCGTGGGACACCGATCTGGCGAGGACGATCAGCGAGCACGGCCAGTCACTGGTCGAGGAGCACGTGGCCGAAGACCTGCTCGGCGACCTGCAGGAAGCAACTTCGAACTGATCAGCAGCGCCCGGAGCGGGGACGAGTTCGCCGCACGGAAAACTCCGCTGGTCGCGAGTCGCGCCACGGCCGGATCCACTCTGGCCGCCCGGCCTCATCGGCAAGTGGCGCACCGCGACCCTGGCCCACCACTGCTTCGACCGTCGGCGGACAGGATTTGATCTCGCGCCCCTTGACCTCATTCGGGTCCTCAGCGGCCAGCAGCCGAACGACGACAAGGACTCTGCTGCAGTGGGAGCCCTGGCCGATCAAAATCCGTCCGACGTGCTTTGCGAGCGCCGTGTTGCTCGAACGCGGTACGGGAAGCGGAGGCAGTGGTGGGCGAAACCGGGCGACAACAATCCACGCACTGATCGCCGACAGTCTGTTGGGCTTCTTCGAGATTCACCTCAAGCCGGTGTCACGCTACCTCAGTAGTCGCTGCCGCTTGGTGGTCATCCCGTCGCCCATGGCGTCTCGATCACGCCGCGGTGGAGCTGCGACGCAATGACCACCGAGCGCCCACCCTGCCAGCGCAACTGAGCCTGCACTTTCCTGGTCATCCTGGAGCCCACCTCCCCGGTGAGGTGCTTTTCAGCGTTGCGCTGGCGCCCCTTGGGGAGACAGCCGCTGGCAGCTCGCGGAGGACCGGCCGCCAGGCGCATGCCTCCGCCGGGTTGCGGGCAAGGGCGCTGAAGTCAGCGGCCCCGGAGGGCCGCCTTGATGCCGCGGTGCAGGAGACCAAGCTCGGTGTCGAGGGCCTGACCCCGGACAAGCTCCGCCACACCGCGGCCTCGCTCGCGATCGCGGCCGGTGCGGACGTCAAGGTGCTCCAGCCGATGCTAGGGCACGCCGACACGGCCATGACGCTGAACATCTACGGGCACCTGTTCCCGGACCGGCTGGACGAGGTCGCCGACGTTCTAGACCTCCGGCGGACGGCTGCTCTGGACAAGCGGGCAGCCTGATAACGGCGAACAACGAGAACCGCCCCGTGTGGCATGGATGTGGCATGCCCCGGGGCGGTTCTCGCGTAGAAAGACAAAAGCGGCCCGTCTACCTGCGTAAACGGACCGCTGCCGGTCGGGCTGACAGGATTTGAACCTGCGACCCCTTGACCCCCAGTCAAGTGCGCTACCAAACTGCGCCACAGCCCGGCCATCGTCTCCCCGAGGGGCGGCGACGGGGGATAGCTTATTACGGACCGCACACAGCCCGGTAGCGGGGTGCCCTCAAGCCGCTGGCCTGCGAGGATCCGCGGGACCGCACCCCCAGGACGGTCCCGCGGATCCTCAGCCGAGGGCGGCCAGTGCCCCGAACCGTGGACGAACCCACGTCCCGGCCGCGCCCCAGGGGACAGTCCCACACCCCGAGAGCCACCCGGGCCGTGAGCGAGCCCGCGTCCCCACTCGTGCACGGCCGCACCCCACGACGTGTCCCACACCCCGAGGGCCGCCCCGGCCGGGGACGGCCCCGGGAGGACCCGCGGCCCCGCCCGCCGAAAAATCAGCGCCTCAGACGTGCGCGGCCAGCCGCTTCTGGAGATCCGGCGCCTCGGCCAGCGCCTCCTGCACCCAGGTCGCCGCCAGGCCCGTGAACAGCTCCCTCGGCGCGGCCGACCAGTCGAGCGGTCCAAAGGGCGGCTCGGGGTCGTACTCGACTCCGAACTGGAGGATCTTCGCGACGTCCTCGTTGCTGAAGCGCGCCGCCAGGTGCAGGGCCATGTCGATCCCCGCGGACACGCCCGCCGCGGTCAGTACCGCGCCCTCGTCGACCCAGCGGCGCTTCACGGGTGTCGCGCCGAACTCGCGCAGCGCCTCCAGGAACGACCAGTGCGTGGTGGCCTCCCGGCCCTCCAACAGGCCGGCCGCGCCCAGGATCAGCGCGCCCGTGCAGACCGACGCCGTCACGGTCGCCTGCGCACTCGCCGAGCGGACGTACTCCAGCAGCCGCTCGTTCGTCAGCGCCCGCAGCGTGCCGGCCTGCCCGCCGGGCACCACCAGGGCGTACGGCGCCGGCACGTCATCAAACGTGCGGTCCGCGCCCAGCGACACGACCGCGTCCGTGGCGACCGGTTCCAGCGTCTCGGCCACCACCGCGGTCTCGAACGACGGGTCGGCCTGCCGCAACGACGCCAGGACCTGGAGCGGGCCGATCAGGTCGAGGGGCGTGAGCCCGGGGTACAGCAGGAAAGCGATCGTCTTCATGCACCGCAGCCTGGCCTGCGCGACGGCCCGATCGGCCCCAGATGTCCGAAAACCTGGGATCGTCGTCGCACGGACGGCTACCCTTGCGCCATGCGCCGGATGGTCATCGTCGGGTACGAGGAAGCCGCCCTGCTGGACATCGCGTGCCCGGCGGACGTCCTCGACGCCGCCAACCGCTACGGCGCCACCCCGGCCTACGAGGTCACCCTGACCAGCCTCGACGGCCGCCCGATCCGCTGCCAGAACACCCTCACGCTGGCCGCCCAGGCCCGGCTCGACCGGCTCCGCGGCCCGGTCGACACCCTGATCGTCGCGGGCGGCACGGGGCACGCGAAAGCCGCCGCGGACGTCAAGCTGACCACCCACGTGCGCCGGGTCGCCGCGACGGCCCGACGGGTCGCGTCGGTCTGCACGGGGACCTCGGTGCTCGCCGCGGCGGGGCTGCTCAACGGGCGGCGCGCGACCACGCACTGGATGTGGGCCGGCATGCTCGCCCGGCAGTACCCGGACGTCACCATCGACCCGGCGCCGCTGTTCATCCAGGACGGCAACGTGCACACCGCCGCGGGCGTGACAAGCGGCCTGGACCTGACGCTGTCGTTCGTCGAGGCCGATCACGGGCCCAGCCTGGCGCGCGAGGTCGCGCGCGGGCTGGTGACGTACCTGCAGCGGCCGGGCAACCAGGCGCAGGTGAGCATGTTCCTCGCCGCGCCGCCGCCCGAGCACCGCCTGGTGGCCGACCTGGCGGCCCACATCACCGCGCACCCGGACGGCGATTTGTCGACCCGGACGCTGGCGGAGCGGGCGGGGTTGAGCGAACGGCAGCTGACGAGGCTGTTCCAGGAGCACCTCGGGACGCCACCAGGCCGGTTCGTCAGACGCGCCCGGACCGAGGCCGCGTCGCAGCTGCTGGCCACCACGGATCTGCCGCTGACCGCCGTCGCGCGGCGGTGCGGGTTCAGCTCGGCCGAGACGCTGCGGCAGGCGTTCGTGGAGCTGTGCGGGACACCGCCGTCGGCGTACCGGCGGGTGCACCGGCGGGCTGGAGTCGCCTGAGCCCCGCTACGTCAATTCCCCGGCCAGGGACGCTCGCCCAGCCGTTCCGCCTTCCGGTACGACTCGCGGACCTCCGCCCAGGCGTGTGCCGACACCCCACGCTGGTACGCAGGTTCGCGTCCCGCAGCGCTGCCAGCGTGCCACTGCCCGCGGGGAACATCGCGTGCGCGGCGTCGCCGAGCAAGGCCACCGGTCCGGCGGACCAGCAGCCGCGCGGAAGGGACGTCCGCAGGGGCAGGAAGACCAGCGACGGCACCGAGACGCCCGCGATGATCTCACCGAGCACCGGGTGCCAGTCCGGTTCTGCTCGCGCGCGACCGCCAGCAGGGCCTCGCCGTCCGCCCGGTCCGGGTCGTCGCGGAATTCGCGGGCCGCTGGGCAGTCCGCTGGTCTCCCGGTACAGGCGGGGGCAGGCAGTCCCGCAGCAGGTGGTCGGCCTCCGGATCGAGGTGGATCCGGTAGCCCTGACCGCGGGCGAACGGGCGCGGGTCGCGCTCGTACACGGCGACGCCGATGCCGGCGGCGTGCAGGCCCCGCGCGAGGGTCAGCCCGCCCAGCCCGGCGCCGACGATGATCACGAGGCAGCTACTCGTCGTCCAGGAGCACCGCGACCCGGCCCGTCACGCGTGCGGCGCGGAACTCCAGTCCCGCCAGCCGGTCCGGCGCCTCCAGCACGTAGCAGCAGGTGAGGGCCGCGGCGAACGCGTCCGCGCCGCGTGCGTCGGCCAGCACCCACCGGCGCTCCCGGATGGTGGAGTGAGCAACACGATGATCAACACCGATGCCGGCGGGCCTAGATTGGGCTCATGCGGGCCGTAGTGATCGACTCCCACGGAACCTTCCGACTGGAGCGGCGTCCGGAACCGGTCGCGGCGCCGGGGAGCGTGGTGGTCCGGGTGCGGGCCGCCGGCCTCAACGCCGCTGATCTGCAGCAGGCGCGGGGTGACTACCCGGCGCCGCCGGGATGGCCGGCCGACGTGCCCGGCCTGGAGGTCGCCGGCGAGGTCGAGCAGGTCGGGCCCGGCGTCTCGGACATCGCGCCAGGCGACCGCGTCATGGCGCTGGTCGGCGGCGGCGCCCACGCCGAGCGGATCGCGGTCCCCGCCGATCTGCTGCTGCCCGTGCCGGATGGCCTGCCCTGGGAGGAGGCCGCCGGATTCCCCGAGGCGTTCAGCACCGCTTGGGACGCCCTGGTCAGCCAGGCGCGGATCCGGGCAGGCGACCGGGTGCTGATCACCGGCGCGGCGGGCGGGGTGGGCACGGCCATGGTGCAGGTCGCCGCGGTCTCCGGCGCCCACACCGTCGCCAGCGTGCGCCGTCCGGAACTCCACCACCGCGTCCAGGCGCTCGCTCCGGACGGGCGGATCGACGTCGTGACCCCGGACCAGGAGTCCGCCCACGCGCCGTACGACGTGATCGTCGAACTGGTCGGCGGCGACGACTGCCTGCGGCGCATCGGCCTGCTCCGCAGCCGGGGCAAGGTTCTCGTCGTCGGGGTCCAGGCCGGGAGCACGGCGCCGCTGCGGATGTTCGACCTCATGCTCGCCCGCGCCCAGCTGATCGGCACCACCATCCGCGGGCGCTCACCCGCCGAGAAGGCGCTCCTCGCCGCCACCGTGCGAACGTCGGTGCTGCCCCTGCTGGCCGAGGGGCGCTTGCGGGTGCCCGTCGACGCGGCCTTCCCGCTCGGCCAGTTCGCCGACGCCTACACCCGCCTCGCCCAGCCGGGCAAGTTCGGCAAGATCATCCTGCTGCCCTGACGATCTCTCACCCGCCGGGAGCGGGCACCACGCCGCGAGCGGGCGTTACCGAATCTCTACAGTAGGGCCTGATGCGCAAATACCTGTGGCTGGTCCCGGTGCCCTGTGCGGTCTGGCTCTTCTTCGCGGTGCAGGGCATGATGCACTACCTGCCCACCCGCCCCCAGATCGACCTGCAGGTCTACCGCTACGGCGTGCAGGCCTGGTGGGACGGCCGCGACATGTACGGCACGCTGCCGGAGGTCGCCAACGGCGCGGAACTGCCGTTCGTCTACCCGCCGTTCGCCGCGCTGCTGCTGTCGCCGCTGGCGATGCTGCCGTGGGACGCCTCCGTGGTGACCCTGTACATCCTCAACGGCCTCAGCATGTTCGTCACCGTCTACCTGGTCGCCCGCGCGGTCCGGCCGCAGCTCGGGCGGGACGGGGGCGTCGCCGTCGCGTCGGTCGTCCTCCCGCTGACCGTCTTCCTCGAGCCGGTGAGCCAGACGTTCGGCTTCGGGCAGGTCAGCATCATCATGATGGCCCTGGTCACGATCGACTGCCTGGCCGGGCGCACCCTCTGGCCGCGCGGCTTCGGCATCGGGCTGGCGGCCGCCCTCAAACTCACCCCGGCCGCGTTCGTGTTGTTCTTCCTGATCCGCCGCGACTACCGGTCGGCCATCACCTCGGCGATCACGTTCGGCGTGGCCACCGTGATCGGGTTCGTCGCGGACTTCGGCGGCTCCATCCACTACTGGTTCCAGGGCGGCCTGAGCGGCGGCGGTGTCAGCGGCACCGCGTTCGCCACCAACCAGGCCATCGAAGCGGTCATCGTGCGCACCGGGCTGACCGGCGCGGCCGAGAAGGCCGTGTGGATCGTCCTGGTGCTCGGCCTGCTGGCGCTGGTCGCGAACGCGATGCGCCGCGCCGAGCCCGCGCTCGCGCTGATGGCCAACGCCGGCCTGGCCCTGCTCGTCTCCCCCACCTCGTGGTCGCACTACTACGTGTGGGTGGTCCCGGCGCTGGTGGTGGTGCTCGGTGTCACCGTGCGCCGCACGCTGGAACGCTCCTGGCTCGCCGTGGCCTGGTTCGCCTGGGGCGCGCTGACCGCGGTGTTCTTCGTCTGGGCGCCGTTCCACAACCTGCCGGAGACCGACTTCCCGGTCGTGCACCGCGACTGGACGTTCCCCGAGCAGCTCTCCGCCGCCACCTACGTCCTGGTGGGCGTCGCCCTGCTGCTGGCCTTCGCGATCCCTCGCCAGAAGGCCCGCGAGCTGTCGACGCCGGTCACGCCCGCAAGGCGCCCCGCCGGCGCTGCCAGCCGGTGACGGCGGAACAGCCGGCCGCCAGTTCGGCCCGCAGCAGCGCCTCCTGCTGAGCCGCGACCTCGTCACCCAGCAGCTTCGCGACCCGGTCCAGCCCGGACAGCGCCTGCCACGGCGCCTCCGGCAGCGTGCCCAGCACCTCTCCGGCGGGCGGCAGCGGCAGCGCCTCCTCGATGCCCGCCCGGCCCGCCGCGAGCAGCGCCGCGACCACCAGGTGCGGTTGCGCGTCGGCGCCGGCGAACCGGAACTCCAGCCGCAGCGACGCGTCCCGCCCGGCCACGCGCACCGACGCCGTCCGGTCGTCGACACCCCACCGCAGCTCCCGCGGCGAGAACGGCGCCGTCCGCAGCCGCACGTAGCTGTTCCAGGTCGGCGCCCACACCGGCGCGAGCGCCGCCGCGTCCCGTAACACCCCGGCGAGGAACGACGCCATCACCGGCGACAACGCGGTCCCGTCCCCCGACGCGGGCTCCCCCGACACCGTGGACAGCGACAGGTGCACGTGGCACGAACACCCCTGCCCCGGCTCCGGCGCCGCCAAGTAGGCCGCGGACACCCCGTGCTCCGCGGCCACCGACCGCACGATCAACTGCTGCAACAAGGCGTCGTCACAAGCGGCGAGCGCATCCCGGTGCCGCAGCACGATTTCGTACTGCCCGGGATGGCACTCGGCGCGCGCGGATTCCACGCCCAGCCCGGACCGCTCCAGCGCCACGCGCAGATCGCGCAGCAGCGGCCGCATCCGCTCGGTCCCGCCGACCGCGTAGTCCACTCCGTGCGCGCTCAGCGGCCCGTCCGCGTCGCTGAACACGACCTCGTGCTCGAGCCCCGCCGACGGCACGTACCCGAGCGATTCCAGCGCTGTCAGCTGCTCGGTCAGGACCCGGCGGGGCGCTGCCCGCGCCGGTTCGCCGTCCGGCCACTCGACGTCGCACACGATGCCGCACACCCCGTCCGGCAACGCGGTGATCGTCGCCAGATCGGGCCGCATCCGCAGGTCGCCGTAGCCGTCGACGTAGCGGGCCAGCGGGCTGTCCGCGTCGATCGGCAACGCCTCCCGCTCGACGTCCCAGGCGAAGACGTAGGTGCAGATCCCGTAGCCGCCGCTGAGCACCTCCTCGGTCACGAACCGCCCGGACAGCTCGACCGCGGCGAACCGGGCGTGCGGGTCGGGAACCAGCAGCAGCACCCGCGGCACGTCGCCCCGATCCAGGGCCGCGCGCATGCCCCGCGCGGCCGCCTCCCGCTCGGCGAGCGTGCGCGGCCCGACCGGGCGCGGCGCTCTCACCAGGCCCCCGCCGGGTCCGGGGCGTGCAGCGGGTTCGGCACGCGGCCCCACCGCACGTCGAACTCGTCGTCGCGGTCGACCTTGTCGAACCCCTGCCCGGCCAGGTGCTCCCGGTTCAGGGTGACCCGCTCGACGTCCGGCGCGAACAGCAGGCACCGGTCGAACCGCTCGGCCACGTCCGGGTTCTCCGCGCGGTAGCGGCCGACGACCTCGCGCACCAGCTCCCAGAACCGCGCCCGCGGGAAGGCCAGGTCGTCGAGCAGGATCTCGGCCCAGAACCGCAGCTGCCCGGAGAACACCGAGCTGAACAGCGACTGCGCGAGCAGGTGCGCCGGCCAGCGCAGCATCTCGTCGGCGGCCTCCGGCGCGAGCAGCCGGTAGCAGTCGAGGTCCTCGTCGAGCAGGTCGACGCCCTGCGCGAAGTCCTTGATCGCCACGCGCAGCGGCCGCCCGCGCTCGTCGACGATCAGGATCAGGTTCTGGCCGTGCGGACAGAACCCGACGCCGTAGCGCAGCAGCCACTGCAGCAGCGGGGTGAGCAGCAGGTCGAACACGGTGCCGAGCCAGCGTTCCGCGCCCCAGCCGGAGCGCTCGATCAGCCCCGTCACGACCGACGCGCCGTCCGGGTCGCGGTAGGGCAGCGCGGCGAACGAAATCGCCTGCTCCCCCTCGGCCAGCCGCGACAGCAGCGGTTCGCGCCACAGCGCGCCGAGCGTTTCGTGGAACCGGTACGGCAGCTCGTCGATGGCGCCGAACAGCGGGTGCTCGACCGACACGCTCGCGACCTCGCCGAGCAGCTCGAACCGGTACTTCTCGGTGAGCAGCGGATCGGCCGCGCCGACCCGCTTGAGCCAGCTCGTCACCGCGGGCCCGGCGAGCGTCGCGCCGGACGCGAGCCCGCGGTAGACGAGCGTGTTGCGCACCGAGACCGCGGTCTTGACGTCGTGCCGGTCCGGCCGGGACACGTTCGCCAGCGTCCGGACCGTCTGATGTGGACGGTAAGCGTCCCGCGACTCGCCCAGTTCGATCACGACCCCGATCGCGAGTTCACCGGCGTAGAGCGTGCCGAGGATCTCGTCCGCCTGCCACGGGTGCACGGGCACCCACACGTACTCCGCCGGATCGGCGATGCGGGTGAACTCGGCGCGCTGGTCGTCGTCCAGCTCCCCGGCGAACAACCGGTCGGCCGAAAGCTCTTCGACGCAGCGGAACCGCGCGTGGTCCCGGTGCACGGCGAACCACCGCAGCCGCACGTCGGCCCCGGCCTCCGGCGCGTACCGGGCGCGGTCGTCCGCGGAGAACCCGACCCGGCCCTTGTTGAGCACCAGCCGCGGATGCCCGGTCAGGTGCCCGTCGGCGAGGTTGTAGTCCATCGTGGACAGTTCCGCGGCGCTGGGCGCGCGGCGCAGGCGGGCGGCCTCGTTGGTCACCGTGGCCGTCAGCTCGGCCAGCACGTCCGCCAGCCGCAACCCGGACAGGCCCAGCTCCTTGCGGGCGTCCACCACCAGCACCCGGGGATCCGTCGCCGGTTCGCCGTCCCGCAACGCCGACCCGGACTCCACCGTCCACGATTCGAACGCGCCGCGCCGGGCCCGGAACTCGTAGGTCACCTCGGGCAGCTTCAGCCGCCACAGCCTGCGCTCCTCGTCGTCCGCGGGCTCCGGGCGGAACAGGCCCTCGTAGGACAGTTCGCCGAGCATCTTGTGCGCGACCAGCGTGCCGGCCGCGCGCCACGCCTGGGCAGTTTCCACACTCACTCCTCCAACCCGAACCGCGTGAACGCCGTGCGCGACGGCAACCGGTAGACGGTGCGGCCGCAGACCGCGTTGACGATCGAAGCGGCCCGCCACGCCGCCAGCCCGAGGTCCGGCGCACCGACCCCGTGCGTGTGTCGTTCCGCGTTCTGCACGAAGATCGCGCCGCCGATCTCCGGCGCGAGCCGCAGCCGGTAGTCGCGCTCGACGACCGGGCGGCCGCTGCCGTCCCGCGCGACCGCGTCCGCCAGCGGCCCGAGCACCCCGTCCAGCGGCCGCTCCCGGTAACCGGTGGCGGCGACGACCGCGTCGGTCACCCAAGTCGCGGTGCTGCCTTCCTGCCGGTGCCGCAGGCCCAGCGCGATCCGCTCGCCGTCGCGCCGCGCGGACACCACCTCCACGCCCGGCGTCAGCGTGACGCCCGGCCAGCCGCCGCCGACCGAGCGGCGGTACAGCTCGTCGTGGATGTCGGCGATGGTGTCGGCGTCGATCCCCTTGTACAGCTGCCACTGCGCGGGCAGCAGCCGGTCGCGCTCGGCCTCCGGCAGCCGGTGGAAGAAGCGCGTGTAGTCGGGCGTGAACTGCTCCAGCCCGAGCTTGGAGTACTCCATCGGCGCGAACGACACCGTCCGCGTCACCCACCGCAACCCGTCCGGTTGCTTGCGGTGCCGCAGCAGGTCCAGGAACACCTCCGCGCCGGACTGGCCCGAGCCGACGACCGTCACCGCGGGCAGCGCCAGCAGCCGTTCCCGCTCGGACAGGTACTCCGCGGAGTGGATCACGGGCACGCCCGGATCGCCGGCGAGCGCGCGCAACGGTTCCGGCACGCGGGGTTCGGTGCCGATGCCGAGCACGACGTTGCGCGCGCTGATCTCCCCGGCGGCCGAGCGCAGCCGGAACAGCCCATCGCGCCACTCGATCCCGATGATGTCGGTGCCGAACCGGCAGCTGTCCAGCCGCTGCGACACCCAGCGGCAGTAGTCGTCGTACTCCGCGCGCGGGATGTGGAAGCGTTCGGCGAAGTAGAACGGGAACAGCCGGTCCTTGGCGCGCAGGTAGTTCAGGAAGGACAGCGCGCTGGTCGGATCGGCCAGCGACACCAGGTCGGCCAGGAACGGCACCTGCAGGGTCACGCCGTCGAGCAGCAGGCCGGGGTGCCAGCGGAACTCCGGGCAGCGGTCGTACAACGCGACGGTTAGGCCCTCGACCGGCTCGGCGAGCGCGGCCAGCGACAGGTTGAACGGGCCGATCCCGACCCCGGCCAGATCGACCGGAGTCACCGCAGGACCACCTCGGCGGGCTGCGCCGCGGCGGCCGCGACCACCGACTCCAGCAGCGGCCGGTAGTCCTCGGCGCTCGCGTGCGGGTGCAGCAGGGTCAGCTTGAGCCACACGCCGTCGGACATCGTTGCCCTGCCGACGATCGCGGTGCCCGCCTCCAGCAAGGTGCGGCGCACCCGCGCGACCAGTTCGTCGTCGGCGTCCACCGGTTTGAACAGCACCGTGGACAACGTCGGCGCACCCCACAGCCGCAGGCCCGGGTGCCGCTCGATCATGGCCGCGACTTCGGCCGCGGTGGCGCAGCAGTGCTCGACGAGCGCGCCCACGCCGTCGATGCCGAGCGCCCGCAGGGTGACGGCCATCCGGAACGCGTCGGGGCGGCGGGAAGTGCGGATGGAGCCGCCGAGCAGGTCCGGCAGCCCGGCCTCGGTGTCGTCGTCCGCGTTGAGGTACTCGGCCTGCACCGACAACGCCGACAGGTCCGCGGCCTCGCGCACCGCGAGCAGGCCCGCGGAAATGGGCTGCCAGCCGAACTTGTGGGCGTCCAGCGCGACGGAGTCCGCTTCGCCGAGGCCGTCGAGCAGGGGCTTCAGCTTCGCGCTGCACAGGGCGAGTCCGCCGTAGGAGGCGTCGACGTGCAGGCGCGCGCCGTGCCGACGACACACCGCCGCCAGCTCGCGCAGCGGGTCGATCTCGCCGGTGTCGGTGGTGCCCGCGGTGGCGGCCACGACCGCGGGCGAGCCGAGTTCGCGCAGGGTCTCCTCCAGCGCGGCCGGGCGCATGCGTTCGCCGTCGCAGTCCACCAGGACCGGCGCGGGCAGGCCGAGCAGCCACGCGGCGCGGGCGACGCTGTGGTGCGCGTTGCGCCCGCACACCGGGCGGACGGCCGGCTCCGGCTCGCGCGCGAGCAGCAGCCCGAGCAGGTTCGACTCGGTGCCGCCGGTGGTGACGACGGCGTCCGGCGCGGGGGCGTCCGGGTAGCAGAGCCGCGCGATCAGGGTGACCAGCTCGCGTTCGATCTCGCTCGCGACCGGGGCCTGGTCCCACGAGTCCATCGACGGGTTGAGCGCGCTCGCCACGACGTCGGCGGCCACGGCGACGGCGAGCGGCGGACAGTGCAGGTGCGCCGCGCACGCCGGGTCGGCGGGGTCGACCGAGCCCGCGGCCAGCAGCCGGGACATCTCGGAAAGCGCTTGCGCGGCTCCGACACCGGTGGCCCCGGCCAGCGGTTCCGCGCCGGTCAGGGCCGCCACCCCGGCCGCGACGGCAGCCGGCCCGCCCGCCGGGCCCGGTCCGCCGCGTTCCGCCGCTCCCGCGCCCATCGCGTCGAGGACCAGCGGGATCAGCTCGGCCAGCCGCCGGTGTCCCGCGCGGCCACCGGCCAGCCCGGCGCTCTCCGGTATCGATTCGCCCACTCACCGCTCCTTAGGTATGCCTACGCTAAGCCACGATACGGACACCGTGCGCCGCGGGCACACCCCCGGCGGGCACGTTCCTCCCAAAGTGCCCGCCCGGGGAGCGTTAGTCATGCCGCCAAAGGGGTCACGGCGGCGTGTGCCGGGTCACCGGGGCGCGAGCGCCTCCACCTGCCGCACCGGGTCGTCGCCAGTGGGCAGCAGGGCGATCACCGGCGTGGTCAGCCCGTTGTCCACATAGGACTGCACCTTCTCCCGGCACTCCTCAGGGCTGCCGTGCACGACCAGGTCGTCGACCACCTCGTCCGGAATCAGCTCGTTCGCCCGCTTCCGGTCGCCCGCGCGCCACGCCTCGTGCATCGGCGCGAGCGCCTCGCCGCGGCCGAGCCAGTCGTGGAACGCCGCGTACACCGGCACGGTGAGGTAGCTGCTGATCAGCATCCGGCCCAGGCCACGCGCGGCTTCGCGGTCGGTGGTCGGGCAGACGAAGATCCGCGCCGCCAGCTCGGTGTCCGGCCCGATCTCGGCGCGCACCTGGCGGACGTCGGCAGGCGAGAGCCAGTTCGTGATCGCGCCGTCGGCCTCCTTCGCGGCCAGCTTCAGCATGCCCGGCCGCAACGCGGCGAGCATGATCGGCGGCGCCGGCTCCGGCGCGCGCTCGAGCCGGAACTTGCTCACCGAGAACGTTTCGTACTCCGCCGTCACCTTCTCCCCCGCCAGCGCGGCACGCAGGAACCGCAGCGTGTCCCTGGTGCGGGCGAACGGTTTGGCGAACTCGGCGGCGTTCCAGCCCTGCACGATCACCGGCGAGGACGCGCCGATGCCGAGCACGAACCGGCCGGGCGCGGCCTCCGCCAGTGTCGCCGCGGACATCGCCAGCAGACCGGGGCCGCGGGTGTAGACCGGCACGATCGCGGTGCCCAGCCGCAGCTCCGGCGCCCACTGCGAAGCCAGCAGCAGCGGCGAGAACGCGTCCGTTCCCGCGGTTTCGGCCGACCACGCGTCGGTGTAACCGAGCGCGGGCAGCCGCTCGATCAGCTCACGGTGCGCGGTCAGCGGCACCCCGGTCAGCGGAATCGTGATTCCCCAGCGCTTCATCGCGCAGCAGCCTCCAGCTCTCGTTTGATCCAGTCCACCTGGACCTTCATCAGGTTCTCCGCGACCTCTTCGGCCTGCGGCGTCATGTGGGTCGCGCCGACCAGCGGCAGGAACACGTGCGGGCGGCCCGCGGCCAGCAGCGCCGAGGACAGGCGCAGCGCGTGCGCGACGAACACGTTGTCGTCGGCGAGGCCGTGCACGATCAGCAACGCGCGCCGCAGCTCCGGCGCACTGGCGATCAGCGAGTTGCGCTCGTAGGACTCCGGTTCCTCGTCCGGCACGCCGAGGTAGCGCTCGGTGTAGTGGGTGTCGTAGAGGGACCAGTCGGTGACCGGCGCGCCCGCGACCGCCGCGTGGAAGACGTCCGGGCGGCGCAGCACGGCCAGCGCGGACAGGTACCCGCCGTAGGACCAGCCGCGGATCGCGACCCGGGACAGGTCGAGCTCCGGGTGGTCGGCGGCGACCGCGTGCAGCGCGTCCACCTGGTCGGTGAGCGTCACCTCGGCCAGCTCGCGCACGATCTCCTTCTCCCACGCCGGCCCCCGGCCCGGGGTGCCGCGGCCGTCCGCGACGAGGACCGCGAAGCCCTGGTCGGCCAGCCACTGCGAGGTGAGGAACGCGTTGCGGCTCTGCAGGACGCGCTGCGCATGCGGGCCGCCGTAGG
>NZ_JBEXTX010000072.1:0-43523 GCF_040614175.1 Amycolatopsis sp. NPDC006131 | reverse complement strand
CATATCACCTTGAGCCAGGGCCGCAAGGTTGGCATGTTCGGCCGCCGGTGAGCACAGAGGCTGCGGCCCTGGCTCAAGGTGATCGTCCAGTTCCAGGCGACGGGATGACCACCCAGCTCGGGTTTTGTGCAAAGACTTTTGCGCTACGCGCCGGGGTGGTGGCGGCCTAGGAAGCTCACCATGCTCGGCACCACGGTGCGGTTGAACGAGTCGCCGTGCTTGCCTCGTGCCGTGTAGCCGATTTCGGGTTTCACCGCCGCGATGAAGCGCCGGGCGCCGTGGATGAACGCGTCTTCCGTGCCGCACCACAGGGCGGTCGGAATGCCCGTCGTCGCCTCCAGGTGGCGTAGCGGGTCCATCGAGGCCCAGTCGGCTTCGTCGCGGAAGGCGCGTCGCTTCGCCATCTCCGTCCACGACAGCATGAGCGCCGGCGCCAGCAGGGCCAGCGCGCCCACCGGCTGGCGGCGCTCCGCCCGGCGGCGGGCGTACAGCAGCGCCCCGAAACCGCCCATCGACATGCCGGTGCAGGCGAACGGCACCCCGTCCACGCCGCCGAGGCCGCGTTCCCGCAGCCACTGCGGCACCTCCTCCAGCAGCATGCCCATCGGATCGTCGCCGGGCACGTTTTCGTGCCAGTAGTTGTCGCCGCCGTCGACCGCCACGAAACCGTACGGCTGGACCCGCTTGCGGGCGACCTGGCTGGCCAGCTCGGCGAGCGTCCCGGTCGGCGCCGCCGTCCGCGCCCGCCCGTGCAGGCCGTGCAGCAGCAGCGACACCGGCAGGTTCCGCGGCGGCGACTTCGACGGCAGCAGGATCACCAGGTCGACCATCCGGTTCCGGTACCGCGACCACACCCGCTCGACCTTCGCGACCCCGATCTGCGACGCGGGCGACGACGACGCCACACCCAGCGCCCGCTGCAGCGCCTCGCTCACCGGCAGCACACCGGTCGCCGTCCCCGCGGCGACCGCGGCGATCCCCAGGCCCGAGGCGCCGGCGATCAGCACCGAGCGGCGGCTGGGCCGCCTGCGCGGTTCAGTCGCTTCGTCCTCGTCCACCTGGCCTCCCGGCGCCATTGAACATCAGTCCCGTAACCCATGTCGTGGGAAGTTCCGCAACCGATACACCGACGGGACTAATGTCGTGCCCATGCGGTTCGCGATCTCCATTCCCCAGTTCGTGGCCGACGGAACGTTCGACCCCGCCGCCTTCCGCTCGTACGTGCGGCGCGCCGAGGAGCTCGGCTTCGAAAGCGGCTGGACCCAGGAGCAGGTCCTCGGCACCGCCCCGCACCTCTCGGCGAACGAGACCATGGCGTACGCGTTCGCCTGCACCGAGCGCCTGCGCCTCGGCTGCGCGGTGTACGTCACCCCGCTGCACATCCCGGCGCACCTGGCCAAGAGCCTCGCCACGCTCGACCAGCTCAGCCGCGGCCGCCTGGAGGTCGGCGTCGGCAGCGGCGGCCGCAACCGGCCGTTCGCCGCGTTCGGCCTCGACGGCGAGGCGCACGTCGCCCGGTTCACCGAGGGGATCCGCCTGGTCAAGGCCCTGTGGACCGAGGACGTGGTCGACTTCGACGGCCGCTTCTGGCAGCTCGATGGCGCCTCGATGCAGCCGAAGCCGTTCCAGAAGCCCGGCCCGCCGCTGTGGTTCGGCGGCAGCCACCCGAACGCGCTCAAGCGGGCCGTGAAGCACGGAGACGGGTTCTTCGGCGCGGGCTCCTCGACCACCGCGGCCTTCGCCGAGCAGGTCAAGACACTGCGCGAGGTGCTGGCCGAAGCCGGGCGCGACGACTTCCAGGTCGCCAAGCGCGTCTACATCGCCGTCGACGACGACGGGGACGCCGCCCGCCGGCGCGCCGCCGACGGTCTCGCCGAGATCTACGGCAAACGCGGCCTGGAGGCGGTCGCGGTCGCCGGCACGCCCGACGAGTGCGTCGCCGGAGTGCAGGAGGTCGCCGCCGCGGGCGCCGAGCTGATCCTGTTCACCCCGTTCGCCGACCAGGCCGAGCAGATGGAACGCCTCGCCGCCGAGGTCATGCCCCGGATCTGACGCTCACACCCCGGCCGGCTCCAGCACGCGCTGGTCGCCGGTGTAGAGGTTCATGCTGGTGCCGCGCAGGAAACCGACCAGCGTCATGCCGTTCTCCTCGGCCAGCTCCACTGCCAGCGACGACGGCGCGGACACCGCCGCGAGGAACGGGACCCCGGCCATCGCGGCCTTCTGCACCAGCTCGAACGACGCCCGCCCGGACACCAGCAGCCCGCAGTCCGACAGCGGCACCCGGCCCTCCAGCAGCGCCCAGCCCAGCACCTTGTCGACCGCGTTGTGCCTGCCCACGTCCTCCCGCACGGCCAGCAGCGACCCGTCCGCCCGGAACAACCCGGCCGCGTGCAGGCCGCCCGTGCTGGCGAACACGCGTTGCTGCTTGCGCAGCGTGTCCGGGAGCCCCGCGAGCACCTCCGTGCTCACGGCGAAAGTCGACTCCCCGGGCGCGAAGCGGGTCTTGAGCTTCACCGCGTCGAGCGCCGCCTTGCCGCACACGCCGCACGAGGACGTCGTGTAGAAGTTGCGCTCCACACCCGTCTCCGGCGGCGCCACGCCCTCGGCCAGGGTGAGGTCCAGGACGTTGTAGGTGTTGCGCCCCTGGTCGTCGACGCCGTCGCAGTACCGGGCCGTGAACACGTCGTCTTTCGACGCGATGACACCCTCGGACAGCAGGAAGCCGTGCGCCAGCTCGACGTCGTGCCCGGGCGTGCGCATGGTGACGGCCAGGGACTTGCCGCCGACCCGCAGCTCCAGCGGCTCTTCGGCCGCCAGCAGGTCGGCGCGCCGCGTCTGCCCGCCCTCGGTCAGCTTCCGCACCGGTCGTCGCACCGTCACGCGCCCCATCGGGCACTCCATTCCGCTCATCGACGACAAGACCTTGCCGTGCCGTCGTACATCTAGTAAGAAATTGCAGGCTCAATCACCAGCGTAGGGGAGCCCGCCGTGGCCGTCACATTCCTCGACCGTTCGCACAGCATCGCGCCTCCGGACTGGAGCCGGTGGCTGATCCCGCCGGCGGCCCTGTCGGTGCACCTCGCGATCGGCCAGGCGTACGCGTGGAGTGTGTTCAAACCGCCGCTGGAGAAGGCGCTGGGCCTGTCCGGCACGCTGAGCGCGCTGCCGTTCCAGCTCGGCATCGTCATGCTCGGGCTGTCCGCGGCCTTCGGCGGCACCCTGGTCGAGCGCAACGGGCCGCGGTGGGCGATGTTCGTGTCGATGACCTGCTTCTCCACCGGGTTTGTAGTGTCCGCGCTCGGCGCGTTCACCTCCCAGTACTGGCTGGTGGTGCTCGGCTACGGCCTCATCGGCGGCGTCGGGCTCGGCATCGGCTACATCTCGCCGGTGTCGACGCTGATCAAGTGGTTCCCGGACCGGCCGGGCATGGCGACCGGCATCGCGATCATGGGCTTCGGCGGCGGGGCGCTGATCGCCTCGCCGTGGTCGAGCCAGATGCTCGAGTCGTTCGGGTCGACACCCAGCGGCATCGGCACCTCGTTCCTGATCCACGGCGTCGTCTACGCGGTGTTCATGTCGCTCGGGGTGTTCCTGGTGCGGGTGCCCGCCGAGGGCTGGAAGCCGAAGGGCTGGGAGCCGGCGGCCGCGAAGGCCCGGTCGATGATCACCACGGCGAACGTGTCGGCCGCCAACGCCATCAAGACGCCCCAGTTCTGGTGCCTGTGGGTCGTGCTGTGCTTCAACGTGACCGCGGGCATCGGCATCCTGGAGAAGGCGTCGCCGATGATCACCGACTTCTTCCGCGGCACCTCGGTCCCGGTCGGCGCGACCGCGGCGGCCGGGTTCGTGGCGCTGCTGTCGCTGACCAACATGCTCGGCCGGTTCGTCTGGTCGTCCACTTCGGACTTCATCGGCCGGAAGAACATCTACCGCATGTACCTCGGGGTCGGCGCGCTGCTGTACCTGGTGATCGCGCTCGTCGGCAACTCGTCCAAAGTGGTCTTCATCCTCGCGGCGATGGTGATCCTGTCCTTCTACGGCGCGGGTTTCGCCACGATCCCGGCGTACCTGAAGGACATGTTCGGCACCTACCAGGTCGGCGCGATCCACGGCCGTCTGCTGACCGCGTGGTCGGCCGCCGGTGTGCTCGGCCCGCTGATCGTCAACGCGATCGCCGACAGCCAGAAGCGCGCGGGCAAGCAGGGCCCGGACCTCTACACCACGTCGTTCTACATCATGATCGCGCTGCTGGTGATCGGGTTCATCGCCAACGAGCTGGTGCGCCCGGTGAGCGCGAAGTACCACGAACCGGAGAGCGCGGACGCCGCGCGCGAGGAGGCGAAATGAGCACGCCGGAGCAGGCCCCCGCGCGCCGCCGGGTCTGGTTGATGACGCTGGCCTGGCTGTGGGTGGGCGTGCCGTTCCTCTACGGCCTCTACGAACTGATCCTCAAGGTCGTCAAGCTGTTCGGCGGCTAGAACAGCCCGCCGCCGGCGTGGATCGACTGCCCGGTGATCCACCCGCCGTCGGCGGAGGCGAGGAACGCCACGATCGACGCGATGTCCGACGGCTCGCCGAGGCGCCCCAGCGGCGTCTGGGCCGTGGTCGACGCGAGGCGTTCGGCGCTCATTCCCGCTTCGAGCGCGTCGCTGCGGGTGGCGCCGGGCAGCACGCTGTTGGCGGTGATCCCGCGCGGCCCCAGTTCCTTCGCCGCGGCGCGCACGAGCTGCTCGGCAGCCGCCTTGCTGGCCGCGTACACGCCGCTGTCCGGTCGTGCGGTGACCGTGGCGCCGCTGGAGATCACGATGATCCGGCCGCCGTCCCGCAGCCTCTTCGCGGCCTCGCGCAGGGCGACGAACGTGGAGCGGGTGTTGGTGGCGAAGACCCGCTCGAAGTCCTCGTCGCTCGCCTCGGCGAGCGGGGCGAACCGGGCGATCCCGGCGTTGCCGACCAGGATGTCGAGACCGCCGAAGGCCGACTCGACGGCGTCGAACAGCGCCACGACCTGCGCCGGGTCCGCGACGTCGGCCTGGACCGCCACGGCCTGCCCGCCCGCGTTTGCGATGGTGCCGACCACCTTGGCCGCCGCGTCCGCGTCGGTGCGGTAGTTGACCACCACCCGGGCGCCCTCCGCGCCCAGCCGCTCGGCGATGCCCCGCCCGATGCCCCGCGATCCGCCCGTCACGAGGGCGACCCTGTCCGTCAGCACTGTTCCTCCAGATGATCGATAATCGAGATACTCGACTAATTGGTGGAGGATGTCAACTATGCTGGGGGCATGGAGGGTTTGGCCGCGGCGGTCGCCGCGCTGCACCGCGAAGCGGCGGTGCTCTACGCGGGAATCGCCCGCGACTTCGACCTGACCAGCCAGCAGACCCAGGTGCTGTGCGGCCTGGCGCGGCGCCCGTCGTTCGGCGAGCTGGCGGCGTTGCTGGGCTGCGACAAGACGAACGTGACCGGGATCGTCGACCGGCTGGAGAAGCGCGGCCTGCTCGCGCGCGAGACCGACGCCAAGGACCGTCGCGTCAGCCGCGTCGTGCTCACCCCCGCGGGCAAGGAGCTGCGCGAACGGATCCGGCAGCGGTTCGCGGAACTGGTGGGGGAGCGGTTCAGTGCCCTGACGGACGAGGAACGCGCCCGGTACGCGAGCCTGGTCGAGGTCCTCGGCGGGCCGGTTCGGGCAAGCTCTCGCTGAGCCGCCGGCGAGCCTGAGCTGGACTTCTCAGTGATGTAGTGGCTCGCCGCGCGCGTCTGGCCCAACGCCCGTCAGTGGTGCAGCTCGCGCAGGCTCTCGATCAATCCCCGGCTCGCCGAGCGCACGTGTTCCTCCGCCAGGTCGCCCAGTCCCTCGACCCGCCGCGCGCGCAGCAGCGTCGCCAGCTCGCGGTGCTCGTCCACCACGCGCGTGCGGTAGTGCTCGTGCGACAGCCGCACCCGGTGGGCCTGGAACATGTGCACCTGCGACCGCACGGCTTCCCACGCGCTGGTCAGCCTGCCGTTGCCCGCCATGGCGTACACGCAGTCGTGGAACTCGATGTCCAGCGCCACCAGCCGGTCGCCGTCCGCCGGGCCGCGTGCCTCCCGGTCCATCGCCGCCACCAGCCGGTCGAGCTCGTCGAACTGCCCGGCGCGGCCCCGCTTGGCCGCGGTCAGCGTCGCCAGCCGGTCCAGCGCCGCGCGCACCTCGTAGACCTCGGTGATGTCGGTCTCGCTCAGCTCGATGATCCGCGTGCCCCGGTGCCACTCGCTGTGCACCAGCCCCTCGCGCTCCAGGATCGCCAGCCCCTCGCGCACCGACCCGCGGCTGACCTGTAGCGACCCGGCCAGCTCGACCTCGCGCAGGGCGCTGCCGGGCGCGAACCGGCCGGACAGGATCTCGTCGCGGATGCGGTCGGCGGCCTCTTCGGCCAGACCACGCCGCCGGGCGGGCTGCATGTCCTAATGTTGACATTACGACATCGGCCGGGTCAAGCTAGAGCCACCGACGATGAAGGAGGCACCATGACCCGCCCCGCGTTCCACCTCGCGATCCCGGTCGACGACCTCGGCCGTGCCCGGGAGTTCTACGGCGGGGTGCTCGGGCTGTCCGAAGGCCGCTCCGACACCAAGTGGGTGGACTGGAACTTCCACGGCCACCAGGTGGTCACCCACGTGGTCGAGGGCGCGCGCAACGAGGCGGGCCGCAACCCGGTCGACGGCCACGACGTCCCGGTGCCGCACTTCGGCCTGGTCCTGACCGTCGAGGCCTTCCACGAGCTCGCCGGCCGTCTCAAGGACGCCGGCACACAGTTCGTCATCGAGCCCTACCAGCGCTTCGCGGGCGAGCCGGGGGAGCAGTGGACGATGTTCCTGCACGACCCGGCCGGCAACGCGCTGGAGTTCAAGGCCTTCCGCGACGAGTCCCAGCTGTTCGCGAAATGAGCCGCGGCGTCCTCATCACCGGTGCGTCGGCGGGCCTCGGCCGCGCGATCGCCACGGCCTTCGCCGAGCGCGGCGACCGTGTCGCGGTGCACTACAACTCCAACCAGGCCGCGGCGGAAGCCACCCTGGCGGCCCTGCCCGGCGACGGCCACGCCCTGGTGCAGGGCGACATCCGGGAGGCCCAGCGCATCGCCGACGCTGCCGAAGCCGCCCTCGGCGGGGTCGACGTCCTGGTCAACAACGCCGCCGTGGTGACCACCAGTGAGACCGCGCACCCGCTCGCCAAGACGACCTTCGAGCACTGGCGGGAGGTGTGGCGGCAGTCGGTCGAGGTGAACCTCCTCGGCGCGGCCGACGTCACGTTCTGCGTCGCCCGGCACATGATCGACCGCGGCGCGCGCGGGCGCGTGGTCAACGTCGGCTCGCGCGGCGCCTTCCGCGGCGAGCCGGACCACCCCGCGTACGGCGCGACCAAGGCGGCGCTGCACTCGCTGGGCCAGTCGCTCGCGGTGCACCTCGCGCCGCACGGCATCGCGGTGAGCACGGTCGCGCCGGGGTTCATCGCGACCGAACGGGTCGCGGACTGGCTGAGCGGCGAAAGGGGCGACGCGCTGCGGGCCCAGTCCCCGTTCGGCCGGGTCGCGGAGCCGCCGGAGATCGCCGCCGCGGTGGTCTACCTCGCCTCCGCCGAGGCCGAGTGGGCCTCCGGCGCCATCCTCGACCTCAACGGCGCCTCCTACCTGCGGTCCTGAGGACAGTCCTCCGGGCGGACCACGCGCAGGATCTGCTCGGAGATCGCCCGGAGGGCGTCCACCTGGTCCCGCGTGAGCACGTCGAACACCAGCTCGCGCACCGTGTCGACGTGGTGCGGCGCGGCCTGCTCGATCGCCTCCCGGCCCTCGCGCGTCAGCACGATGAACGCGCCGCGCGCGTCGTCCGGGCACTCCTCGCGGGCCACCAGCCCGCGCTTCTGCATGCGCCGCAGGTGGTGCGACAGCCGGCTCTTCTCCCAGTCCAGCGCCCTGGCCAGCTCGAACACCCGCACCCGGCCCTCCGGCGTGTCCGTGAGCTGGACGAGCACCTCGAAATCGGGCAGCGACAGCTGGGAGTCCGCCTGCATCCGGCGGCCCAGCGCGGCGTTGAGGTGGCTCTGCATCTTCACGTACGCGCGCCACGCCTGCTGTTCACCGTCATCGAGCCATCGGGTCATGCCATCGAGTATAGCGGGAATAGTTGACGCGTCATCCAAGTTGTGCCACTGTGTCGATGACACATCAACCAGACCTTCACGGGAGGAACCCGAAATGACCACCCAGACCAGCTACGCGAACCTGACCGGCGAGTACACCCTGGACCCGACCCACACCCGGATCGGCTTCGTCGCCCGCCACGCGATGGTCACCAAGGTGCGCGGCGCGTTCAACGAGTTCACCGGCACCGCCCACATCGACGGTGACGACCCGGCCAAGTCGTCGGTGACGGTCGCCATCAAGGCGAACAGCATCGACACCCGCAACGCCGACCGCGACGCCCACCTGCGCAGCAACGACTTCCTGTCGATGGACGAGCACCCGGAGATCACCTTCGTCTCCACCTCGATCCAGCAGACCGGCGACGCGAGCTTCGACGTCACCGGCGACCTGACGATCAAGGGCATCACGAAGTCCGTCACCGTCCCGTTCGAGTTCGAGGGCACCGCCCAGGACCCGTTCGGCAACACCCGGGTCGGCTTCGAGGGCAAGACCACCATCAACCGCAAGGACTTCGGGGTCACCTGGAACGCGGCGCTGGAGACCGGCGGCGTCCTGGTGAGCGACAAGGTCACCCTCGAGTTCGAGGTCTCCGCGATCAAGGCCGCCTGACGCGGATGCCGGTGGTGCCCGGCGGGTACGCCGGGCACACCACCTCCGCCACCGGAAAGGAACGCCAGCCATGACCTCCGTCGACCTCGACGCGGTCCGCCAGGAGCGCGACCGAATCCGCGACGCACACCTCAAGCCCGCGGGGGAGCGGCCCGCCTCGTCCGCCCGCGGCCTCCACCACACGGCGCTGATCAGCAGCGACGTCGAGCGGACCGTCCGCTTTTACCAGGACGTCCTGGAGTTCCCGCTGACCGAGCTGATCGAGAACCGCGACTACCCCGGGTCGTCGCACTTCTTCTTCGACATCGGCAACGGCAACCTGCTCGCGTTCTTCGACTTTCCTGGCCTGGACGTGGGCCCGTACGCCGAGGTGCTCGGCGGGCTGCACCACATCGCCATCTCGGTCGACCCCGAGCGGTGGCAGCGGCTGGTCGGCAAGCTCGCCGAGGCCGGCGTGGAGCACGCGGTGCACAGCGACGTCTCGGTCTACTTCCGCGACCCCGACGGCGCCCGCATCGAGCTCATCGCCGACCCGCTCGGCGAGATGTACGGCAACACCGTCCTCTAGGACACCCGGCAACGCGGCGCCCCCGACGACGGCGCGATGCCAGCGGGCGGTGTCCAAGGTCGTGGCGCCAGGAAGTGGGCTACGGCCGTCGCAGCGCCCGCCGGGTGCGCCACTCCGCGTCCTCATTGAAGCGGAGCGATCGTCACCGAGTCCAGCGGGACAAGCGCGTTGGCATCCGCCAAGTGGGCCGACGCGCACCCGCGGGTTGTCGGGAGGCCGCCACCTGGCAGTGGGTGCTCGTCTCCCGGCCGAGCATGTGGCTGAGCGTGTCGAGTGGCCACGCGGCCTCGACCACCGCTCTGTTCGGCACTCGACCTGGTCGATCGACCCGGGTCAGGACGCGGGCTCCAGGCGGATCACGATCGCCTTCGAGACCGGTGTGTTGGACTTCTTCGCCACCGAGTCCAGCGGGACCAGCGCGTTGGCCTCCGGGAAGTAGGCCGCCGCGCAGCCGCGGGCCGTCGGGTACGCCACGACCCGGAAGTGCTCCGCCCGCCGCTCGCTGCCGTCCTCCCACTCGGACACCAGGTCGACCAGCCGGCCGTCGGCGAAGCCCAGCTCCGCCAGGTCGTCCGCGTTGACCAGCACCACCCGGCGCGCGTCCTCGATGCCGCGGTAGCGGTCGGACAGGCCGTAGATCGTGGTGTTGTACTGGTCGTGGCTGCGCAGCGTCTGCAGCAGCAGCCGGCCCGCGGGCACGCGCGGGAACTCCAGCTCGCTGGTCGTGAAGTTCGCCTTGCCCGTCGAGGTGCGGAACGACCGCGAGTCGCGCGGCGGGTGCGGCAGGACGAACCCGTCCGGCTGCCGCACCTTCGCGTTGTAGTCCTCGCAACCCGGCACGACCTGCGCGATCCGGTCGCGGATCAGGTCGTAGTTCCCCTCGAAGTCCCGCCACGGCACGGCGTGGTCGGCGCCGAACAGCTCGGTCGCGAGCCGGCAGATGATCGCCACCTCGGACAGCAGGTGCTCGCTCGCCGGCTTCAGCCGCCCGCGCGAGACGTGCACGCACGACATCGAGTCCTCGACCGTGACGAACTGCTCGCCCGCGGCCTGCGTGTCCCGCTCGGTGCGGCCCAGCGTGGGCAGGATCAGCGCGGTCCGGCCGGGCACCACGTGCGACCGGTTCAGCTTCGTCGACACGTGCACGGTCAGCTCGCACGACCGGAGCGCGCGCTCGGTCAGCCCGGAATCCGGGGTGGCGGCGGCGAAGTTGCCGCCCATGCCGATGAACACCTTGCCGCGCCCGTCGCGCATCGCGCGGATCGAGTCCACGGTGTCGAGCCCGTGCTTGCGCGGCACCGGGATGCCGAACTCGTCCTCCAGCCGGCTCAGGAACGACTCGGGCATCTTCTCCCAGACACCCATCGTGCGGTCGCCCTGCACGTTGGAGTGCCCGCGCACAGGGCACAGGCCCGCGCCCGGCTTGCCGATCATGCCGCGCGCGAACGCCAGGTTGCTGATCTCCTGGATCGTCGCGACCGCGTGCCGGTGCTGCGTGACACCCATGGCCCAGCAGTACACGGTGCGCTCGGACGCCGCGATCATCCGCGCCATCCGCTCGATCTGGGCGCGGTCCAGGCCGGTGGCCTCGTCGATCGCCGCCCAGTCGATCTCGCTCAGGTTCTTGGCCCAGTCGTCGAAGCCGTGCGTCGAGGACTCGACGAACTCGCGGTCCACGATCGTGCCCGGCGCGGCCTCCTCCCACGACAGCAGCAGGTGCCCGATCGCCTGGAACAACGCGAGGTCGCCGCCCAGCCGGATCTGCGCGAACTCGTCGGCCAGCGGCGTGCCCTTGCCGACGACGCCGCGCGGGTTCTGCGGGTTCTTGAACCGCATCAGCCCGGCTTCGGGCAGCGGGTTCACCGCGATCACCTTCGCGCCGCGGCCCTTGGCCTCTTCGAGCGCGGACAGCATGCGCGGGTGGTTGGTGCCCGGGTTCTGGCCGACGACGACGATCAGGTCGGCGTGGTGGATGTCGGCGAGGCTGACCGAGCCCTTGCCGATGCCGTAGGCCTCCGACAGCGCCGCGCCGGAGGACTCGTGGCACATGTTGCTGCAATCCGGCAGGTTGTTCGTGCCGAACGAGCGCACCAGCAGCTGGTACAGGAACGCGGCCTCGTTGCTGGTGCGGCCGGAGGTGTAGAAGATCGCCTCGTCCGGGCTGTCCAGCTCCTTGAGCTTGCCCGCGATCAGCCGGAACGCCTCGTCCCAGGCGATCGGCTCGTAGTGCGTGCCGCCCTCGCGCAGCACCACCGGCTCGGTGAGCCTGCCCTGCTGCCCGAGCCAGTAGTCGGTGCGGCCGTGCAGCTCCTCGACCGGGTGCTGGGCGAAGAACTCCCGCCCGACGCGCCGTTTCGTGGCCTCCTCGGCGACCGCCTTCGCGCCGTTCTCGCAGAACTCGGCGAGCTTGCGGTGCTCACCGTCCTCCGCGCGCGGTTCGGGCCAGGCGCAGCCGGGGCAGTCGAAGCCGTCGCGCTGGTTGAGCAGGCGGAGGGTCTTCACCGTGCGGCCGGCGCCCATCTGCTCGACACCGCGCAGGAGTGACACCGCCACTCCCGGGATGCCCGCCGCCCACTCCTTGGGCTTGTGCACTTCGAGGGCGGCTTCGTCGATGTCGGCGCGGGGAGCGTTGCGTGTCACGTCCCCTATCTTGCGTCAGCGCCCGCCTTCGCGCGAGTACCGAGTTTCCGGTCGGTCACCGTGACCGTGAACAGCACGGCGCCGATCACGATGAGCGCCGCGGCCAGTTCGTGCAGGCCGTGCGAGGTGGCCCGGTCGCCGAAGCACAGCGCGATCAGCGTCGACGACCCGATCGCGCCGAGGTACTGCGCCGTGCGGAACAGGCCGCTCGCGGTGCCCATCACCTCCGGCGGCACCTGGCCGTAGAGGACGGTCTGGTTGGTCACGCTCGTCAGGCCCTGGCCCAGTCCGAACACCGCGGCGAGTACCACCAGCGCGCCGATCCACGTGCTGTCGTGCACGAACAGCAGCAGCACCGACCCGGCGAGCAGCGCCAGCGAGTTGACGACCAGCCGCCCCTTGAGCCGTGTCGGCTTGCCGGCCGACGCCGCGGCCAGCACGGCGGCCACCGACATCGGGGTCAGCAGCGCGCCCGCCGTCGATTCGGTGAGCCCGCGCGCGGATTCGAGCCACTGGACGTAGCCGAACATGATCGAGTAGACGATGAGGAACGCCAGCGCCTGGCGCAGGTAGGTGCGCAGGAGCGGGCGGTTGCCCGCCAGCATCCGCAGGTCGACGAACGGGCGCTCGGCGTGCAGCTCGACCCGGACGAACAGGGCGCCCAGCACCAGCGCGACGCCGAGCAGGTACAGGTCGGACACCGCGGGCGCCATCACGTAGAGCAGCACCGCGAGCAGGGTCGCGGAGAACAGGGCGATGCCGGCGACGTCGATCGGCTCGCGCCGGCCGGTGCGCGGCGGGTCCTTGGGCACCCAGACGAGCGCGAGCACGAACGCGACCGCGGCGAGCGGGATGTTGACCGCGAAGATCGCCGGCCAGCCGGCCAGTCCGATCAGCGCGCCGCCCAGCGTCGGGCCGATGACCATGACGGTCTGCGACGACATCGCGAGGACCGACAGGATGCGGCTCGGCACGCCGCCGCCGGTGGCGTCGGCGCGTTTGCGCAGCACCGCCATCGCGGCGGGGAAGCCGGCGCAGGTGCCGATGCCGAGCACGACCCGGACCGCGACCAGCCAGCCCAGCGAGAACGCGAGCAGGCCGCCGACGCCTGCGGCGAACACGGTCACCGAACCGGCCAGCAGCACACGCCGCGCGCCGAACCGGTCGACGAACAGCCCGACGACGGGTTGCCCGACGGCCGTGGCCAGGTACAGCGAGGTGATCAGCCAGGCCGTTTCCCCCGGCCCGGCGCCGAACGCCTGACCGATGGGCACCAGCGCCACGGCGATCAGGGTGGAGTTGATCGGGTTGAGCACCGCGCTGGCCACCAGGGGCAGGACCATGCGCGGCGGGTAGGCGGTTCGCGTGAGCTGTGTCGTCCGCTGGGACGTGGTCACCACTTCCTCATCGCTGCGCCAGCTTCGCGAGCAGGGGCAGCGCTTCGTCGATCTTGCGGCGCTCCTCGGCGGTGAGGTCGTCGGTCAGGGCGCGCGCCAGCCACTCCTCGCGGTGCTGGTGCACGCCCCGCACGGTCTTCTCGCCCAGGTCCGACAGGGCGACGAGCACGCGGCGCCCGTCACGCGGGTCGCGGGTGCGGCTGAGGTAGCCCAGCTCGTCCAGCGCGCCCAGCGTGGCCGCCATGGACTGCTGCCGGACGTGCTCGGCCGCCGCGAGCTGCGCCTGGGTGGCCGGGCCGTCCCGGTGCAGCCGCGCGAGCACGGCCGACTGCGAGGGCGTCAGGACGCCCGCGTTGTCCACCTGGCGCAGCCGGCGGTGCAACTGCCCGACGACGGCGCGCACCGCACCGGCGAGGCGCGCCGCGTCGTTCGGCACCCGGGTCATATAGACAGTCTAGACTGTTGAGTCTGGGCTGTCGAAGTGGCTACTCGCAGCCGCCGGTGAACTCCGGCATCGGCTTGGTCACGTCGTACATCGCCGCCTCGTCGAAGCCCGAGGTGTCCTGCGTGACGGGACGGGGCTCGCTGTAGGCCGGTGCGAGGTAGCCCCGCTTCGACGGCTCGCAGGCCATCGAGTAGATGACCCCCTGGGTCATCGTCACCCACAGGCCGCGGTCGTTCTTCTGGAACGAGGCGCCCCGGGTCAGTTCGAAGTCCACCTCGTAGCGGAGGAACACGTCGATGTCGGCGGGGCTCAGGATCGGCGCGTAGGTGCCGGGGTCGAACGCGTAGGCGACCGAGTAGTCCGCGTGCAGGGCGAGCCTGTTCGCGTCGTCTCCCGGAGTGGCGGTGATGGTGCCCGTGATCCGCGGGCCCGCCGGGAGCAGCCGGTAGCCGTCCTCGGCGAAGCTGACCACGGACCGGAAGTCGTCCGTCCGGTCGTTGATCGACTTGGCGAACTCCCGCCGGGCGTTCGGGGCCAGCAGGTTCAGCAGCAGCGATCCGTCGTGGCCCTCGATGGTGCGCCGGTCGAGCCTGCCGACCCGGATGACCTCCCGCACCTGGCCGACCGCCGCCGCGACCTCGCCGGCGGAGAACCCGCCGACCGGGCCGGGCGGGGGCGCCAGCAGCCCGTCCACCGACTCGCCCCAGGTTTCGGCTGGGGTGCCGTCGAACGGGCGCTCCAGGTTCACGCGCGCGATGTCCGGCAGCACGCTCGGCGCGGTCGGGCGCATCTCGGCCGGTGGGGGAGCGCTGCCGTCGTAGTGGGCGGACGTCGAGCGGCCCCACTGGACGAGCCCGAACACCGCCCCGGCCACGACGACCAGCGACACGCCGGTCCAGGCGAGCCGCTTGCCCGTCCGGCGCTCGCGGCGCAGGCCGGCCCGCGCCTGCTTCGCCGCGCGCCGCTGCCAGTCGGGGTCCCGCAGATCCGGGTGCTCCGCGATGTCGTAGTCGTCCACTTCGGACCTGCCTTCCGGTTCGATCTCGCCTTCTGATCGACACCGGGGGGCGAGCGTTACGGGGTGCAGGCGTCCTGAGACCGATCCGCAAACAACGGTGCGACGAGGCTCACTCGGGCGTACCGGCAGGCGCCGCCTTCGAGGTAGGTCTGGCCGCCCAGGAAATCGATCCCCGCGGTGGCGGCCTTGAACGGCGGCGACCTGCGCACCACGAAATCGAGCTGGAACGTGCGCAGCACGACCAGCTCGGCGGGGTCGAACACCGGCGCGCCCGCCGGGTCGAAGGCGTACGCGACGCGCAGGTCCACCCGCACGGTCAGCTCCGCCCGGCTGGCGCCCGGGCCCACCGACATGGTCCCGTCCGTCTTCGGGCCCGCGGGCAGCAGCCGGTAGCCGTCGGCGATGACGGCCAGGTACACCGGGAAGTTCTCGGTGCGCGCCAGCACGGCCGGCTCCGCGGTCTCGCGCGCCCTGGGGGACAGGAGGCCGAGGAACCGCTCGAACCGGCGCTGCTCGATCACCTCGCGATCGACGTTGAGCGCCGCGGTCAGCTGCCTGACCTGCTCGGCGGCCGCGGCGACCTCGGCGGCGGAGAAGTCGCCGACCGGGCTCGCGGCGGGCAGGCGCAGCCCGTCGATGCCGTCCGGCCACGCCGCCGCGGGCGTGGGGGCGAAGGGTGCGGCGAGGTCGACCGGCACCGCGACCGGCAACGCGGCAGGCAGGCCGGCGGCCCTGGCCGCGGACAGCACCGCCATCGGCCGGGTCGCCGGCGCCACCACCAGCGCCGCCACGCCGGCGAGGGCCAGTGTGGCCGCCGTCACCAGGGCCGACATCAGCCGCCAGGGTGCCCGCTCCGCGGGGCCGGGGATGTGCTCGTAGCCGTCCACTTCGGACCCATCGCGCCTCGCCGGAGATCGTTACCGGCCCCGGAGGAGACGCGGATGCGGCGCTGATTAGCAGGTTCGTACACTTACCGGTTGTGACGGAGAACGCCCCTGACCAGCAGCCCGCCCTCCCGGCCGCGTGGAACCCGGCCGACGAAGAAGCCGCCCTCTACCAGCGGTGGGTAGACGCGGGCTACTTCACGGCCGAGGCCGGGTCGGACAAGCCTCCGTTCACCATCGTGCTGCCGCCGCCGAACGTGACCGGCAGCCTGCACATGGGGCACGCGCTCAACCACACCCTGATGGACGTGATGACGCGCCGCCGCCGGATGCAGGGCTACGAGGTCCTCTGGCTGCCGGGCATGGACCACGCCGGCATCGCGACCCAGAACGTCGTCGAACGCGAGCTGGCCAAGTCCGGCAAGTCGCGCCACGACCTCGGTCGCGAGAAGTTCGTCGAGCGCGTCTGGGAGTGGAAGGCCGAGTACGGCGGCAAGATCCTCGGCCAGATGCGCCGCCTCGGCGACGGCGTCGACTGGTCGCGCGAGCGCTTCACCATGGACGAGGGCCTGTCCCGCGCCGTCCAGACCATGTTCAAGCGCCTCTACGACGACGGCCTCATCTACCGCGCCGAGCGCATCATCAACTGGTGCCCGCGCTGCCTCACCGCTCTGTCGGACATCGAGGTCGAACACTCCGAGGACGAGGGCGAGCTCGTCTCGATTCGTTACGGCGACGGCGAGAACTCGATCGTCGTGGCCACCACGCGCGCCGAGACGATGCTGGGTGACACCGCGGTCGCCGTCCACCCGGACGACGAGCGGTACAAGCACCTGGTCGGCACCGAGGTCGAGCTGCCGCTGACCGGCCGCCGCATCCCGATCATCGCCGACGAGCACGTCGATCCCGAGTTCGGCACCGGCGCCGTCAAGGTCACCCCGGCGCACGACCCGAACGACTTCGAGATCGGCCGCCGCCACGACCTGCCGATGCCGACGATCATGGACGAGCGCGCCACGATCACCGTGCCCGGCCCGTTCCAGGGTCTCGACCGGTTCGAGGCGCGCCCGGCGATCGTCGCGGCGCTGCGCGAGCAGGGCCGGATCGTCGCGGAGAAGCGCCCGTACCTGCACGCCGTCGGGCACTGCTCGCGGTGCGACACGGTCGTCGAGCCGCGGCTGTCGCTGCAGTGGTGGGTCAAGGTCGAGCCGCTGGCCCGTGCGGCAGGCGACGCGGTCCGCGACGGCCGCACCAAGATCCACCCGCCGGAGCTGGAGAAGCGCTACTTCGACTGGGTCGACAACATGCACGACTGGACGATTTCGCGCCAGTTGTGGTGGGGCCACCGCATTCCGGTCTGGTACGGGCCGAACGGCGAGACGGTGTGCGTCGGGCCGGACGAGCAGCCGCCGTCCGGTGAGGGGTGGACGCAGGACCCGGACGTCCTGGACACCTGGTTCTCCTCGGGCCTGTGGCCGCTGTCCACGCTCGGCTGGCCGGAGAAGACGCCGGACCTGGCGAAGTTCTACCCGACCAGCGTCCTGTCCACCGGCTACGACATCCTGTTCTTCTGGGTCGCCCGGATGATGATGTTCGGCCTGCACGGCGCTGACGGTGTCCAGCCGTTCGACCACGTCTACCTGCACGGCCTGATCCGCGACCAGTACGGCAAGAAGATGTCGAAGTCACGCGGCAACGTCATCGACCCGCTCGACTGGATGGACAGCTACGGCGCGGACGCCACCCGGTTCACCCTGGCCCGCGGCGCGAACCCCGGTTCGGACATGGCGCTGGCCGAGGAGTGGGCCGCGGGGTCGCGCAACTTCTGCACGAAGCTGTGGAACGCCACCAAGTTCGCGTTGATGAACGGCGCGACCGTGGCGACGCCGCTGCCGCCGGCCGCGGAGCTGACCGAGGCCGACCGCTGGATCCTCGGCCGCCTCGCCGCCACGGTGTCCGAAGTGGACGAACTGCTGGAGGACTTCCAGTTCGCCAAGGCCGTCGACCGGCTCTACCACTTCACCTGGGACGAGCTGTGCGACTGGTACCTGGAGCTGGCGAAGGTCCAGATCGCCGGTGAGCGGGCCGACAGCACTCGCGCGGTGCTGGGGCACGTGTTCGACACCGTGCTGCGGCTGCTGCACCCGGTGATCCCGTTCATCACCGAGAAGCTGTGGCAGGCGCTCACCGGCGGCGAGTCGATCGTCATCGCCGACTGGCCGAAGGCGGACGCCTCCTACGCCGACGCGGCGGCCGACGCCCGCATCGCCGACGTGCAGAAGCTGATCACCGAGATCCGCCGGTTCCGGTCGGACCAGGGCCTCAAGCCCGGCCAGCGCGTCGCGGCGCGCGTCAACGGCGCGGGCTTCGCGGACGTGTCGGCGCACGAGGAAGCGGTGCGCGCACTGGCGAGGCTGACCGCCCCGGAGGACGGTTTCACGGCGTCCGCCTCGGTCGAGGTGAGCCTGTCGAGCGGGAACGTGCACGTCGAGCTGGACCTGTCCGGTGCGGTCGACGTGGCGGCCGAGCGCAAGCGGCTGGAGAAGGACCTGGCCGCGGCGCAGAAGGAGCTCAAGCAGACCGAGGGCAAGCTCGGCAACCAGGCGTTCCTGGACAAGGCGCCCGCCGACGTGGTCGAGAAGATCAAGGTGCGCCGGGACGCGGCGGCAGCCGACATCGAGCGGCTCACCGCGCGGCTGGCCTCGCTGCCCACGGCCTGATCACGCGGTCCGGGACGGGCTTCGCGCCCGTCCCGGCGCCGCTGCCGGCCCACGGTGCCGAGCTCGGGGCCACTTCCGCGAACGGGCCGTCGGATCGCGAGCCGTGACGACGCCCGGTCGCGGGTTCGGTGGTGGCAGGGCGTGTCCAGCGGTGGCGGGTTCCTGGGGCTGGGGTGGCGTCCGGTCGTGGGTTCAGGTGATGCTGTCGAGGATTCCGGCGACCGGAGGGTGCGGTCCAGCGTGGGCAGGATGAAGGTGGAGTCCGGCACCGCAGCCCCGATCCAGGCGAGGTGGCGAACCGCCAACCCGGCGTCGAACTCCGCGGGAACCTGTCGCCGGATGGCCCGCACGTAATCGGCCGCGCCCCACTCGGGGTGGCCGGTCGGGAGATCCGGCGTGGCGCAGCGGTGACCGCCAGCGGTGAGGATCGTGGTCAGCCTGTCCCAGCCCGCCGGGGACTGGTTGGCGCCGTGCGGGAAGACGAAATCCCGGCATGGCAGGACACTCACCGAGGCGCTGGTTCCCGCGCCGCGCGGAGTGGTCAGCGGCCCACCGAGCCGTCGATCTGTTCACGCAGAATGTCGGCGTGCCCGGCGTGCCGCGCGGTCTCCTCGATCATGTGCACGAGCACCCAGCGCATCGAGGGCGGGTCGGTCTCCCGCAGCGATCGCGCGCCAGGGCGGTCCAGATCCGGGCAGGCGGCGATGATCGCGTTGCAGCGCTCGACCATGGCGCGGTACTCGGCGAACAGCGTTTCGGCGGTGTCCGCCGGGCCGGGGAACGCCTCGTCGTCCCACAGCTCGACCTCTTCGCCCGCGTACGCCCACACGAACCAGTTGTGCTCGACCGCTATCAGGTGCTTCACGAGCCGCAGCAGGCTCGTGCCGGACGGGACGCCCGCGGTGCGCGCGGCCTCGTCCGGCACGCCGTGCGCCTTCCCGATGATCGCTTCCCGCAGGTAATCGAGGAAGGCCACGAGCGTTGTCTTCTCGTCCGCGTTCAGGCTGGGCGGTCGTAGATCACCCCGAGTCATCGGCTCACTCTAGGCGGGCGGGTAGACGAGGATGCTCTCGCCGCCGTCGGTGGCCGTGCCCAGGTACGCCGAGCCGGCCGCGACGCCGTCCGGGACCTTGGTGCCGTCGGGCAGCGGAGTCGCCGTGCCGGTGCTCAGGGACACGCTGACCGGCGTGTCGTCGCTGCCCGCCGTGCCGTAGGCGGTGTCCCCGCCGACCGCCGTCAGGTCGATCGCACGCCGGTCCGGGGTCTCCGCGAAGCACTGGCCCTGCCCGGTCGACAGGTCGAACGCGACGTAGCCGGCGAGCAGGTGATCGCCGGACACCACCGGTTCGAGACCGGACGGACCGTGGGCGGTGCCGCCGTCGAGGTCGCACTTCACCGAGCCGCGGACCTGTCCGGTCGCGCCGTCGTGCAGTGCCCACAACCACTCCGTGGGGTCCTCGGTCGGCCAGCCGGCGAGGACCGACTGCCCGTCGGGGGAACCGACCACCTCGACGTTGCGGAAGCCCTCGTTCGAGCTCGCGCCGGCCGGCTTGACGTCGTCGCTGATCCACGCACCCGGCACCCAGAACGACTGGAAGCCCTGCACCAGCGGCCCGCTCGCGGTCGCCGCCACCACGGCCATCCTGTCGGTGCACGACCCGATGGCGTGCGGGCACTCCTTCGGCGGGCGCAGCCCGGCGTCGTCCTCCGGGTAGCTGGTCATGCTGCCGTCCGCGACGCGCACCACGGTCACCGTGTCCCCGTGCTCCAGGAACACCCGGCCGTCGGTCTGCGCCCAGTAGTCGCCGGACGTGACGGGCAGGCTGACCTCCCGCTCCGGCGTGACCGCCGTGCCCGACGAGTCCGTGCCGTACACGTAGAGGTGCGTGCTCCGCGCGGGCTTGTCGACGCCGTTGTCCGCGCCCGTGCTGGTGGTGGCCAGCACCGCGTACTCGCGGCCGCCGTCACTGGTCACGAACACGGTGGAGTCGAGGTCGCCCTCGGGCTCCGGCACCGGCAGGCTGCGCCACCGGACCGCCCCGGTGACGGCGTCGTGCGCGACCACGTGCACCCCGTCCGGACCGCTCGCCCGCACCAGGAACAGGCGGGCTTCCGGCGCGCCGGTCGGGCGCGCGAACTCGACGTCCTGCTCGGCGCTGATCGACCAGCCGCGGGCGGCGTCGAACTCGGCGGGAAGCGGTTCCCGCGGCGCGGACGGCGCGGCGCTGCTGGACACGGGCGGCGCGGCTGGGTGCCCGCCGTCGGAACCACAGCCGGCGAGCACCACGACCGCGCAAGCCGCCGCCAGAACACCCGTCACCCTGTACGACACGTCACCACTCCCAGTTGATCATCGAGCCGGAGCTGTGACGGGGGTGCGGCGCGAATGGTTCCGCCACCGGTCGGCGTTGGAAACGGCAAATCAGTGCAATTGCCAGGGAAGGGCACAAGGACCCTTCAGCGGTTCACTCGGAGGTGTGAAGATGGACGAACCTGTAGGTGCTCGAGTGGGGAAGACCGATGGACAGGACTCCCAGGCCGTCGGGGTGCACCGAGACCAGCCTGCACTGCCGCTGGCCCGCTTCGCCCCGTGACATCACGGCGCTGCGGTACGAGCTCGTGCGCTGGGCGCAGGACCTCGACCTCCCGGGTCACCTCGCGCACGCGATCGGTCTCGCCGGCTACGAGGCGCTGACGAACTCGGTGACCCACGCCTACCCGGAGGGCACGGACGGTCCGGTCGAACTGCACGCGAGCCGGGACCACGACCTGATCGCCGTCACCGTCATCGATCGCGGCCGCTGGAAGACACCGCCGCCGGGCCGCTCGATGTCCGACGGCCGCGGGCTCCGGCTCATCCGCGGGCTGGCCGGGCACGTCGAGGTCATGGCGACCGACGAGGGCACCACGGTGTCGATGACCTGGCAGCTGCCGAACCACCTCGGGTTCGCGCGGTCAATCGCGTAGGTGCGCGTACGTCACCGCGGCGACGCCCTGCATGCCGATGAAGAACGGGTGGTAGTTCGCGGCCCACGGCTTGAGGTCCTTGCCGTTGATCCACGCCTGCCCCGGCGGGGCGCACGCGTCGTGGCCCAGTGACGGTCCGAAGGTGTCCACATAGGACGAATCACCGTCGTCGGCGACCGCCTTCGCCAGCGCCGCGTTGAGTTCTTCCTCCACGCTGTTGAGCCAGGGGTAGTCGCCGTCGGCGAAGGGCAGCACGTCCGGGCAGGTGCCCGACGGCGGCGCGATGCGCGGGTAGCCGATCACCAGCACCTCGGCCTGCGGCGCGCGGTCGTGGATCTCGCCCAGCACCGCGGTGACGTTCGCCTGCGTCTGTGGCAGCCGCGCCTTGATCGTGTCGACGCCGTCGACCGTGAAGTGGCGCTCGCAAGGGTTGCCGGTGGGATCGGAGGCGCGCAGGCCCGGGCAGGTGCCGATGATCGTGCCGAAGACGCCGTAGTCGTTGCCGCCGATGCCGAGCGTGACCAGGTCGGTGTCCGGGCGCAGGGCGTCCAGCTGCGGCGGGTTCGGGCCGAGGATCACATCCTGCGGGGCGACCATGTCGTGGGTGTCCGCGCCGCTGCACGAGACGTCGGTGAACGAGCCGACCCGCAAGGTGATCGCCAGCAGCGACGGGTAGTTCCCGGTCGAGCGGAGGCAGCCGACGGGGTCCAGGCGCTGCAGCGGGATCAGCGGGCCCGCCGTGTAGGAGTCGCCGAGCGCGACGTAGTGCCGGTAGCGGGGTTGGGCGGACGCGGTGAGCGTCGAGGCGAGCAACGTGCAGGCGGCGACCAGGAGGACGAACATGCTGCGGCGCATGGGTAGTTCATAGCTCCGCGCGGGTCAGCCTGCCGCCGCCATTCGGGTGGGCTCGCGTTCCGTCACCTGTCCGGGGTAATGTACAGGTATGGACAGGACTGAACAGGTCGGCTTTTCCAAGCGGCACCGCCTGGTCTCCGATCTCGCCGAGCAGATCCGGTCGGGCCGGCTGGCGCGCGGCGAGCGGCTGCCCGGGGAGCACCAGCTGGCGCAGCGGTACCAGGTGAGCCGGGGCACGGTCCGCAGCGCCCTGTCCGAACTGCAGCGGCGCGAACTGATCGCGACGGAGAGCGGCGTCGGTTCGTTCGTCACCTTCGACGGCGTCGAGCTGGACCAGACCGTCGGCTGGGCCACCGCGCTCGCCCGGTCCGGGTTCGAGATCACCACCGACCTGCTGGCGATCGAGCAGGTGCGCGACGACGCACTCGCCGAGCGCTTCGGGGTCGAGTCGTTCGTCTCGATCCGCCGGTTGCGCCGCGACCAGGCCGCCGGTCCGGTGTCGCTGGAGGTCGCGCTCGTCCCGGGCACCGGCGCGCTCGCCGGGCTGCCGGAGCGGGGCCTGGTGCGCGGTTCGCTGACCGCGACGCTCGCCGACGCCGGCCTGCGCGCGGAAGGCGGTGATCAGTGGATCGGCACCGAGGCGCTGACTCCGGAGACCGCGGCGCTGCTGGAGCGTCCGGCAGGCACGCTGTTCCTCCGCGCGGTCCGCACGAGCACCGACGCGGCGGGCGGTCTCGTCGAGCACGTCGTCAGCCTCCTGGACCCGGCGCGGTTCCAGTTCCACCTCACGTTCGGCCGCCGGTGAGCGCGCGGGACCGGGCGCTCGGCGCGTTCGCCGGGCTCGCCGTCGGCGACGCGCTGGGCATGCCGACGCAGTCGATGTCGCGAACCGAGATCACCCGCCGCTACGGGCGGATCGACACGCTCGTGGACGCAGTCGCCGACCAGCCGATCGCGCCCGGCATGCCGGCCGGGTCCATCACCGACGACACCGAACAGGCCCTGTTGCTGGCGCGGCTGCTCATCGACGGCGATGGCCGGATCGACCCGCTGGTGTTCGCCCGCGCCCTGCTCGACTGGGAAGCCGACATGATCCGGCGCGGCTCGGCCGACCTGCTCGGCCCGTCCACGAAGCGTGCGCTGGACCTGCTCCAGTCGGGCGCGGACCCGGCCGAGGCCGGGCGCGGTGGCAGCACGAACGGCGCCGCCATGCGCATCACGCCGGTGGCGATCGCGACTCCGCCGGAGCTGGACTGCCTGCTCGACGCCGTCACCGAAGCCAGCCTCGTCACGCACAACTCCAGCCTCGGCATCGCCGCGGCCGCGGCCGTCGCGGCAGCCGTGTCCGCGGGAGTGGACGGCGCGTCGCTGCCCGAAGCGCTCGACCACGCCGAAGCGGCGGCCGCCGCCGGTGCCGGCCGCGGCGCCTGGAGCGCGGGCGGCGACATCGCGGCCCGCATCCGCTGGGCCCGCGGCTGGGTGTCCGGAATGGACTCGGCGACCCTCGCCGACGCCGTCTACCAGGTGATCGGCACCTCGGTCGCGGCGCAGGAATCGGTGGTCGCGGCGATCGCGCTGGCGCAGGCGCTGGGCGACCGGCCCGCCGACGCACTCACCCTCGCCGCCGGACTGGGCGGCGACACCGACACCGTCGCCGCGATGTGCGGCGCGATCCTCGGCGCGCAGCACGGCTTCGCCGGACTGCCCGCCGGACCGGTCGGCACCGTCCTCGCGGTCAACCGGCTGGACCTCGGCCCCGTCGTCGACGGGCTGCTGGAAATTCGTGGAAGGAAGTGACATGGCGACTGACACCGCTGTCGAGTCCCGCGCGGGTGCACTGGAGACCCGCGGCATCGAACCGGTCCCCGAGGCCGAACGCACCGGCAGGCCGGGGCAGCTGTTCTGGGTGTGGTTCGCCGCGAACATCTCCATCCTCGGTCTGCCGCTCGGCGCGACGCTGGTCGCGATCCAGGGGCTGACGTTCTGGCAGGCCGCGATCGTCGCGGTGATCGGGTCGGTCGGCTCGTTCGCGATCGTCGGCGCGGTGTCGATCGCCGGGCGGCGCGGGGGAGCGCCCGGCCTGACGTTGTCCCGCGCGGTGTTCGGCGTGCACGGCAACGCCGGGCCGACCGTGGTGTCGCTGCTGTCGCGGCTGGGCTGGGAGACGGTCAACACCACGACCGCCGCGTTCGCCCTGTTGTCCTTGTGCGCCATCGTGTTCGGCACCGCCTCGGACGCGAAAGCCGCGCCGGTGCTGACCATCGTGTGCATCGCGGTGTTCGTCGTCTGCACCGTGGTGGTGTCCGGGCTCGGGCACGCGGTGCTGGTCGCCGTGCAGCGCTGGGCGACGTGGATCTTCGGCGCGCTCAACATCGTCGTCGCCGTGAACCTGGTCGCGACCATCGACTGGAGCGCGGTCGGCGCCGCCGAGCCGGCGTCGGTCGGCGCGATGATCGCCGGGGTCGGGACGATCGCGGCGGGCACCGGCATCGGCTGGGCGAACGCCTCCGCCGACATGTCCCGCTACCAGTCGCCCGCGGTGCGGAACGGGTCGCTCGTGCTGTCCGCCGCCGCGGGCGCGGGGATCCCGCTGGTGCTCCTCATCGGCCTGGGCAGCCTGCTCTCCGCGGGCGACCCCACGCTGGCACAGGCGGACGACCCGGTCGCCGCGATCCGGTCGATGCTGCCCGCGTGGATGGCGGTCCCGTACCTGCTGGCCGCGTTCGGCGGGCTTCTGCTGTCCAACCACCTGTCGGTGTACTCCGCGGGGCTGACCACCTTGACGCTGGGCATCCGGATCAAGCGGGTGTACGCGGTGGTGGTCGACGTGATCGTCACCTTCGCCGGTGCCGCGTACTTCATGCTCGTCGCGGACAACTTCTACGGGCCGTTCATCGCGTTCATCAGCCTGCTCGCGGTGCCGATCACCGCGTGGGTCGGCGTGTTCGGCGTGGACATGCTGCGCCGCAGGCACTACGACCCGGCCGGGCTGATGGACCTGCGCCGCACCAGCGTGTACTGGTACCGGGCCGGGATCGAGCCGCGCGCGCTGCTGGCCTGGGCCGCGGGCATCGTCACCGGGTACCTGTTCACCACCGCGGGCACCGGCGAGGACGTGTGGTTCACCGGGCCGTTCGCGAACACCTGGCCGGGGCAGAACGGGCTGGGCTGGCTGATCACGCTCGTCGTGGCCGGCGGCCTGTACGGGCTGCTCGGCGGCGCGCGGACGGCGTCGAAGTGAGCAGGCTCGTCCACACCGGCCAGGTGATCGTCGACCTGGTGCTGCGGGTGCCGGACCTGCCGCGGCGCGGCGGTGACGTGCTCGCGGACGGGATGGATCTGACTCCCGGTGGCGGGTTCAACGTGATGGCCGCGGCGGCCCGCTCCGGCGCCGAGGTGGTCTACGCCGGCGCGCACGGCGCGGGCCGGTTCGGGGACGCGGTCCGGGCGGCGCTGGCGGCGGAGGGAATCGCGGTGGCGCAGGCTCCGCTGTCCGATGTGGACACCGGGGTGTGCGTGGTGCTGGTCGATGCCGGTGGTGAGCGGACGTTCGTGACCGGGACCGGCGCCGAGGGGTTGCTGGCGCCGGGCCGGCTGGACGACGTGCCGGTGGCGGCGGACGACCTGGTGTACGTCAGCGGGTACTCGCTGGCGCACGCGCCGAACCGCGCGGCGCTGGTGGCGTGGCTGCCGACCGTGCCGGCGCGGGTGCTGCTCGACCCCGGCCCGCTCGCCGCCGACCTGCCGCTGGACCTCGTGCTGCCGCACGTGGACATCCTGAGCTGCAACGCCGCGGAGGCCCGCGCACTGTCCGGAAAGGACTCGCTGACGGAGGCCGCGTCGTCGCTCGGCGGAACGGTCGTCGTCCGCGACGGCCCAGCCGGTTGCCTGCTGTCCGTGGACGGCGACGTGCGGACGATCCCGGGTTTCCCGGTGGAGCCCGTGGACACCAACGGCGCTGGGGACGCGCATTGCGGCGTGCTCGCTGCGGAGCTGCTCGCAGGGGCGGACCTTGTTGTGGCGGCTCGTCGGGCGAACGCAGCCGCCGCGATGGCCGTGCTCCGCCCCGGCCCCGCCACCGCCCCCGGCCGCCAGGAGATCGACGAGTTCCTGGCGGCTCAGCGGTAGGGCTGCGCCACTCAGGCCCGGCCGGCAAGCCCGACGCGCGCTCCGGCCGTGCGGCGTCGGCTCAGCGGTAGGCGCTCTGCCCGGCGGGGACCGTGGGCATTCTCGCGCCAGGCCGAGTACCGCGCCCCGCCGGACGCGGTGCCCGGGCTTGCGGGTGGCTGCCGCGCCGGGGAACGGCGCTCGGCCCGAGGAGAGTTCCTTGGCGTCCACCGGGGACCACGCGCCTTCTCGTGTCGGGCCGGCGGCACGATAAGGCGCTCTGCGCGAGCCCGACGCGCTCGCCGGCCGGGCCGCGCCGGCTCAGCGGTAGGCGCTCTGCCCGGTCAGCAGCTGCCCGAGCACGAGCGTGTGGATCTCCTCCGTGCCCTCGTACGTCAGCACGCTCTCCAGGTTGTTCGCGTGCCGCAGCACCGGGTACTCCAGGCTGATCCCGTTCGCGGCCAGGATCGTGCGCGCCGTGCGGGCGATGTCGATCGCGGTGCGCACGTTGTTCAGCTTGCCGAAGCTGACCAGCTCGGGCGGCAACTCGCCGGCGTCCTTGCGGCGCCCGAGGTGCACCGCGAGCAGCATGCCCTTGTTCAGCTCCAGCGCCATCCCGACGAGCTTCTGCTGCGTCAGCTGGAACCCGCCGATCGGGCGGCCGAACTGCTCACGCGTCGTCGCGTAGTCGAGTGCGGCTTCGTAGCAGGTGCGGGCCGCGCCGAGCGCGCCGAACAGGATGCCGAACCGCGCCTCGGACAGGCAGGACAGCGGCCCCTTCAGCCCGGTCACGCCGGGCAGCACCGCGTCGCCGGGCAGGCGCAGGTCGTCGAACGACAGCTCGGCCGTCGCGGACATCCGCAGCGACAGCTTGTGCTTGATCTCCCGCGCGGTGAACCCCGGCGTGTCCGTCGGCACCACGAACCCGCGCACGCCCTCGTCGGTGCGCGCCCACACCACGGCGACGTCGGCGAGGGTGCCGTTGGTGATCCACATCTTGGACCCGTTGAGGATCCAGTCGCCGCCGTCGCGCTTGGCGAACGTGCGCATGTCGCCGGGGTCGGACCCGCGGTCGGGCTCGGTGAGGCCGAAGCAGCCGATCGCCTCGCCGCGCGCCATGGCCGGCAGCCAGCGGTCCTTCTGCTCGTCCGAGCCGTACTTCCAGATCGGGAACATCGCCAGCGAGCCCTGCACGGACACGAAGCTGCGCAGCCCGCTGTCGCCCGCCTCCAGCTCCAGGCACGCCAGGCCGTACGCGGTGGCGCTGGTGCCCGCGCAGCCGTACCCGGTGAGGTGCATGCCGAGCAGGCCCATCTCGCCGAGCTGCCCGACCAGGTGCCTCGGGAAGGTCGCGTCCTCGAACCACTGGCCGGCGTGGTCGGCGACCTCCTTGCGGACGAAGGTCCGCACCGTGTCCGCGATCTCGCGCTCCTCCTCGTTCAGCAGGTCGCGGATGCCGAGCAGGTCACGGGGGTCGGGCTTCGTCATGACGGCGTTCTTCCTGTGCGGGCCCGCGCCAGGGCGCGGGCGGGTGGACCGGCTTCGATCACTCCGCCGAGCAGGCAGAGCAGGGCTTCCTGCCGCCGTCGCCCGACGAGCTGGGCGCCGGCCGGGAGACCGGCGCCGGTCAGCCCGGCCGGGACCGTCAGCGCGGGATGCCCGCTGACGGAGGCTAGTGCGGTCAGCCGGTAGTAGGCGTTCTCGAGTGACTCCGCTCGCCCGCCGAGCTCGACCGTGTCGGTGTCGGCGGGCGCGGCGGTGACCGGCAGGGTGGGCATCAACAGGGCGTCGACCTCGGTGAACACCGCGTCCACCTCGCCGGCGATCTCGACGGCGCGGGCGCGGGCGACGTCGTAGTCGTCCCGGCTCACCTCGATGCCCGCCTTGAGCTGCCCGATGGCCCGGCCACGCAGGCCGGACGGGTCGTCGGAGTAGGCCTGCCACCACTGCTGGGCGGACTCGTACAGCATGGTCGTGAACCCGGCCGAGCGCGCGTGCCGGGCGCCCAGCGGCAGCTCGACCGGCACGATCTCCACGCCGGCCGCGCGGAGGGTGCCTGCGGCCGACTCGACCACCTCCAGCACCGCGGGGTCGATCTTGCCGCGCCACAGGTGCTCCGGCCAGCCCAGGCGCAGACCCTCGACCGTGTCCGGCGCGGGTTCACCGTCGCCGGCCAGGATCCGGTGCACGGTGAGGCAGTCCGCCGCGGTCCGCGCGATCGGCCCGACGGTGTCCATCGACGGCACGAGCGGAGTCACCCCGCGCACCGGCACGGTGCCGTGCGTCGGCCGCAGCCCGGCGACCCCGCACAGCGCGGCCGGGATGCGGATCGAGCCTCCGGTGTCGGTGCCCAGTGCGACCGGCACGTCCCCGGTGGCGACCGCGACCGCCGAGCCGCCGCTCGACCCGCCCGCGTCCCGGTCCGGCGCCCACGGGTTGCGGCAGCCGGGCGTGCGAACCGACCACGCCAGTTCCGGCACCGTGGTGCGAGCGACAGGGACGTAACCGGCGGCGCGCAGCCGGGCGACCACTTCGGCGTCCTCGGCCGCGAGGTGGTGCCCCAGCCCGGGCGTGCCGTTGCGCGTCGTCTGGCCCGCCACGTCGAGGAAGTCCTTGACCGCGAAGGGGATTCCGGTTTCCGGGTGGGGAAAGCGCTCGACGTAGGCGCCGAAGTCGGTCGACAGCGCGCACACCTCCTCGTGCACGGGGACTTTCCCGAGAGCTTGCCCGATCAGTGTGACCCCGTCGAGGGCGCGGCGCGCGTAGTCTCGGCCACATGTGCCGAAACATCACGGTGCTCCGCGGGCTGGAGCCGTCGGCGACGGCGGAGGAGATCGAGGCCGCCGCGCGCCAGTACGTGCGCAAGGTGACCGGGGTGCAGACCCTGTCCGACGCCACGCGCGAGCCGTTCGAACGGGCGGTCGCGGAGATCGCCGAGATCACCACGCGGCTGCTCGGCGAGCTGCCCGCGCGCCGACAGCCACCGACGACGGTCCCCCCGCTGCGGCGGCCCGAGGTGCGCGCGCGAATCGCCGCGCGTCAGGCGCGGTAGAGCAGCAGGTAGCGGAAGAACAGCAGCGGCCGCACGCTCGATCCGGGCAGCAGCCGCGCCGAGTCGCGTCGCACCTGCGTCATCGTCGTGTCCCAGTCGCGCACCGGCGCCTTCGCGACCGGGTCCGGGCCGCCGTTGAGGTGCTCGCCCGCCGCCACGACCAGGCGCGCCGCCAGGTTGACCGGCGGCGCGAGCAGGCCCCACATCGCCCAGTCCGCGAGCGAGCGCGGCTTGGCCAGCCCGAGCACCGCCAGCACCCCGCCGGGGTTGAGGGCCGCCCGCAGCTTCGTCACCGTCTCGAACGGCACGTGGTGCAGCGAGGCCAGGCACGAGATGAAGTCGTAGCGGCCCAGCTCCGCCGTCGTGACGTCCTCGTTCCGGTACGTGATGCCGGGGCCGAGCGCCCGCGCCGCGGCGATGACCTCCGCGGACGGGTCGATCCCCTCGACCGACATACCTGCCGCGGCCAGCTTCCGGGTGAACCGTCCCGCGCCGCACCCCACGTCCAGCGCGGTGCGCGCCCCGGCGGGCACGTGCCGCAGCAGCAACCGGTGGTAGGCGTGGTTGTGGTCGAACGGCATGCAGCCCAACCTGCCAGTACCCGCGAAAGTAGACTCGGCCGGGTAGTCAACCCCGGCCGAAGAGGGAGAACGCGTGACATCGGGCGAGGACGAGGAGTACCCGGCGGAGCTGTCCAGCGGGGGCAACTTCGTAGCCGGGCCCCTGCCCGACGACCCGGCCGAGATCGACCCGGTCGACCTGGAGGAGATCGAGCGCCAGGCCCGCCGTGAGCTGCTGCGCGTCGAGGCCGAGCTGAACCAGCGCTGGCCGGAGACGAAGATCGAGCCGTCGCTCGACCGCATCGCCGCGCTGATGACCGTGCTGGGCGACCCGCAGAAGACCTACCCCGTCATCCACGTCGCCGGCACCAACGGCAAGGGCTCGGTCACCCGCATGATCGACGCGCTGCTGTCCCGCCTCGGGCTGCGCGTCGGCCGCTACACCAGCCCGCACCTGCAGCTGGTCACCGAGCGGATCGCCGTCGACGGCGCCCCGATCGCGGCGTCCAAGTACGTCGACATCTACCGTGACATCGCGCCCTACATCGGCATGGTGGACAACGCGGGCGGCCCGAAGATGAGCAAGTTCGAGGTGCTCACCGGCATGGCGTTCGCCGCGTTCGCCGACGCCCCGGTCGACGCCGCGGTGATCGAGACCGGCATGGGCGGCACCTGGGACGCTACCAACGTCGCCGACGGGCAGGTCGCGGTCATCACGCCGATCGGCCTCGACCACACCGACTACCTGGGCAGCGACCTCGGCGGGATCGCCGGCGAGAAGGCCGGGATCATCAAGGCGGGCAGCGTCGCGATCCTCGCCGAGCAGGAGCCCGACGCGCAGCGCGTGCTGCTGGAGCGCACCGTCGAGGTGGACGCCACGGTCGCGCGCGCGGGCAGCGAGTTCGGTGTGCTGCGGCGCGAGATCGCGGTCGGCGGGCAGATGCTGAGCCTGCAGGGCCTCGGCGGCGTCTACGACGAGATCTTCCTGCCCCTGCACGGCGTGCACCAGGCGAACAACGCGCTGCTGGCGCTGGCCGCGGTCGAGGCGTTCTTCGGCGCGGGCAAGGACAGGCGGCTCGACATCGAGGCCGTGCGCGAGGCGTTCGCGGCGGTGGAGATCCCGGGCCGCCTGGAGCCCGTGCGCGCCGCGCCGACGGTGCTGCTGGACGCGGCCCACAACCCGCACGGCGCGCGGGCGCTGGCCACCGCGATCGAGGAGGAGTTCGCGTTCCGCAGGCTGGCCGCGGTCATCGGGGTGCTCGAGGACAAGGACGTGCGCGGCGTGCTGGAGGCGCTCGAGCCGGTGGTCTCCGACGTCGTGGTCACCAAGAACAGCTCGCCCCGCGCGATGCCGCTGGACGAGCTGAACGAGCTGGCGCTGGCGGTGTTCGGGGAGGACCGGGTGGTGGCCGAGCCCAGCCTGGACGCGGCGGTGGAGACCGCGGTGGCGCTGGTCGAGGAGAGCGACGGCGGCGAACCGCTGGCCGGCGGCGGTGTGCTGATCACGGGCTCCGTCGTCACGGTCGGGGACGCGCGGACGTTGTTCGGGAAGGAGCCCGCGTGAGCGAGGAGAAGACGGTCCGGCCCCCGGCGAAGGACCCCATGAAGTCCTTCCGCGGCGTGATGGCCGGGACGCTGATCTGCGAGGCCATCACGGTCGGACTGGCGCTGCCGGTGATCGCGAACCTCGGCGGCGGCATCGGCACCCTCGCGGGCTGGGGGATCATCGTGATCGCCGTGCTGCACGTGCTGCTGTGCGGCGTGCTGAAGCGGCGCTGGGCGGTGCCGGCGATCCTGGTGCTGCAGGTCGCGCTGGTGGCGTACTTCGTCGACACGGTGGCCATCGGCGTCATCGGCCTGCTGTTCCTCGCGTTCTGGCTGTGGGCGCTGTGGCTGCGCAACGACGTGGCCCGGCGCATGGCCGAGGGCCGTCTGCCCAGCCAGCAGCAGTAGCGGCGATCCGAACAGAGAGCAGTGCTCTTGACAAGGGCACTCGGCCAGGTCATGCTTGTCTTTGTGAGAGCACTGCTCTCGAAATGGACAACCGATCTCGGAGGAGTGTTCCCATGAAGCGCACCGCCTGGGCCGTCGCCGGCGTCTTCCTGCTCGCGTTCGCCGTGTTCGAGGCTGTCAAGCACGGCGGCTGGACCGTCGGCGCCCTGCTGCTCGGCCTGATCGGGCCGGACCTGACGTTCCTGGCCGGGATCGGCGCGCCGCAGGCCGAGCGGGGCGTGCTACCGCGCCGCGTGGTGCCGTTCTACAACGCTGCCCACCACTGGGCGGGTCCGGTGGTCCTGCTCGTGGTCTTCAGCTTCGTCGCGAGCCCCGCCGCCTTCACGCTCGGACTGGCCTGGCTCGCGCACATCGTCGTGGACCGCGCCTTCGGTTACGGTCTGCGCACGGCCGACGGCAGGCAGCGCGCCACCGCGTGAGTTCACCGTCCGGACAGCCGGAGTTGGCCCGTCGGCCCCCGAGCCCGCATAGAACTCCGGCATGACCGAACAGACCCGCCGCTCCGCCCTCAGAACCGGCCTCGTCGGCGCCGGTGTCCTCGCCGCAGGCGTCCTCGGCAGCCCCTTCGCGAACGCCGCCCTCGTCCGCAAGGACCGCCCCGTCCTGACGCACGGCATCCAGTCCGGCGACGTGACCCCGAACTCGGCACTGGTCTGGACCCGTGCCGACCGGCCTTCCCGCATGATCGTCGAGGTCTCGCGTGACCCGTCGTTCCGGCACGCGCGGACCGTCCGCGGCCCGCTGCTGACCCCGGACACCGGTGGCACCGGCAAGCTGCGGATCTCCGCGCTCGCGCCGGGCACCGAACTGCACTACCGGGTCACCGCGGAATCGCTCGACGGACGGGCCACCAGCGAACCGCTGACCGGCACCTTCAAGACGGCGCCGGTCGGCCGCAGCGACGTGCGCCTGACCTGGTCCGGCGACGTGGCGGGCCAGGGCTGGGGCATCAACCCGGACATCGGCGGCATGACCGCCTACGCCGCGATGCTCGCCCGCAAGCCGGACCTGTTCCTGCACAGTGGCGACACGGTCTACGCCGACGGCCCGCTCACCGAGACGGTCACGCTGCCCGACGGCCGCGTCTGGCGCAACATCGTGACCCCGGAGAAGACGAAGGTCGCCGAGACGCTCGACGAGTACCGCGGCCAGTTCGCCTACAACATGCTCGACGCGAACGTGCGCGCGTTCACCGCCGCCGTGCCCAGCTACGTCCAGTGGGACGACCACGAGGTGACCAACAACTGGTACCCGGGCGAGATCCTGGACCTGCCGCAGTACACCGAAAAGCGCGTCGACGTGCTGGCCGCGCGGGCGTTCCAGGCGTTCCACGAGTGGCAGCCGATCGACCCTCGCCGGGCGGTCGACGGCCGCGTGTACCGCAGCTTCACCTACGGCTCGCGGCTGGAGGTGTTCGTGCTGGACATGCGGACCTACAAGGACGCCAACACCGCGGACCCCACGAAGCCCGGGCAGATCCTCGGCGAGAAACAGGCGAAGTGGCTCGTCGACGGGCTGTCCCGCAGCCGCGCGACGTGGAAGATCGTCCAGGCCGACCTGCCGATCGGGCTCGCCGTGCCGGACGGCTCCACCGGCATCGAGGGCGTGGCCAACAACCTCCCCGGCGCGCCCGCCGGCCGTGAGAGCGAAATCGCGTGGGTGCTCCGGGAACTGGCGAAGCGAAAGGTGCGCAACACCGTGTGGCTGACCGCGGACGTGCACTACACCGCGGCACACCACTATTCGCCGGACCGCGCCGCGGTCCAGGATTTCGACCCGTTCTGGGAATTCGTTTCCGGCCCGCTGCACGCCGGCGCGTTCGGCCCGAACACGCTCGACCCGACCTTCGGCCCGCAGGCCGTTTTCGTGCACGCCCCGCCCGCCGCGAACACTTCGCCGATGGCCGGTTTCCAGCACTTCGGCGAAATCAACATCGACGGCCGCTCGGGTGAGCTGCGAGTCGATCTCCGTGACGGCACGGGCGCCTCGCTGTGGTCGACCACCCTGGAACCGCAGCGCTGACCAGGCCAGTAGGCTTCGGGCAATCCGTGCACGTGATTAAGGAGAAACACAGTCGTGAGTGAACGCACGCTGGTTCTGGTCAAGCCCGACGGCGTACAGCGCGGCCTCGTCGGCGAGGTCATCTCGCGCATCGAGCGCAAGGGGCTGAAGCTGGCCGCGCTGGAGCTGCGCACCGTCGAGCGTTCGGTCGCCGAGGAGCACTACGCCGAGCACAAGGACAAGCCGTTCTTCGGCGACCTGCTGGAGTTCATCACCTCCGGTCCGGTCGTCGCGATCGCGGTGGAGGGCGTGCGGGCCATCGCGGCCTTCCGCCAGCTGGCCGGCGGCACCGACCCGGTGGAGAAGGCCACCCCGGGCACGCTGCGCGGGGACTACGGCCTGGAGACCCAGTTCAACCTGGTGCACGGCTCGGACTCGCCCGAGTCGGCCGAGCGCGAGCTGAAGCTCTGGTTCCCGGACCTCTGAGCAACCGCGGGGGCTCCCGGTGGGATTGATCCTTACCGGGAGCCCCTCCCGGGAATTACCATCTGGGGCATGACCGCCAACGAAGGCGATGTCCCGAAGTCGGTGCTGGCGCGCGGCCTGGTGTTGCTGGACGCGTTCGAACCCGCCGACGTCGAACTCTCCCTGGCCGAACTGTCCGCCCGCACGGGCCTGCCGAAGGCCACCGCCCACCGGATGATCGCCGAACTCGTCCGCTGGGGCGGGCTGGAACGTCACGGCGCCTCCTACCGGCTCGGGATGAAGCTCTTCGAACTCGGCCAGCGCGTGCCGCGGCGGCGTGAGCTGCGCGAAGCGGCGTTGCCGTACCTGCAGGACTTGTACGAGGCCACGCACGAGAACATCCACCTCGCGGTGCCCGACGGCGGTCACACGTTGTTCCTGGAGAAGGTCACCGGTCACCGCTCGACCCCGATCCGCTCGCGCGTCGGCGGCCGGATGCCGGTGCACTGCACCGCGACCGGCAAGGTCTTCCTCGCGCTCGGGCCGCCGGAGTACTTCCGGCGCGTCACCGAGGCCGGGCTGGCCCGCAAGACGCCCCGCACGATCGTCGCGCCCGGGTTGCTGCGCCGCGATCTCGACCGGGCAGTGGAGCGCGGGTACGGGGTCAACCACGAGGAGGCCGAGGTCGGGGTCGCCGCGGTGGCCGCGCCGGTGTACGACCGGCGGCGCAGGCTGATCGCGGCCGTGTCGATCACCGGCAGCGCCGAGCGCCTCGACGTGGAACGGCTGGCGCCCGCGGTGCGGACCGCGGCGTCCGCGCTGACGCGGGAGCTGGCCGCGCCGTAAACCGATCGAAACTGTCGGTGCCCGGTCGTACTGTGCTGGGTGTGGACGAACCGAGCATGGTGCAGGCCAAGGCGCTGGTGAAGCGCTTCGGCGACTTCGAAGCGGTGCGGGGGATCGACGTCGAGGTCCGGCGCGGGGAGGCGTTCGGCTTCCTCGGGCCCAACGGCGCCGGCAAGTCGTCGACGATGCGGATGATCGCGTCGGTGTCGCCGCGGTCCGACGGGGACCTGAAGGTCCTCGGCATGGACCCGAACGTCGAGGGCCCCCGCATCCGCGCCCGGCTCGGTGTCGTGCCGCAGCAGGACAACCTCGACAACGAGCTGACGGTGCGGCAGAACCTGCACGTGTACGGCCGCTACTTCGGACTGTCGAGGGCGCACGTGCGCCGCAAGGCGGTCGAGCTGATGGAGTTCGCGCAGCTGTCCGACCGGGCCGAGGACGAGGTGGAGCCGTTGTCCGGCGGCATGAAACGGCGGCTGACCATCGCCCGTGCCCTGGTCAACGATCCCGAGCTGCTGCTGCTCGACGAGCCGACCACCGGGCTGGACCCGCAGGCGCGGCACCTGTTGTGGGACAGGCTGTTCCGCCTGAAGGCGCAGGGCGTCACGCTGATCATCACTACGCACTACATGGACGAGGCCGAGCAGCTGTGCGACCGGCTCGTGGTCATGGACGGCGGGCGGATCGTGGCCGAGGGCTCGCCCGCCGAGCTGATCCTGCGGTACTCCACCCGCGAGGTGGTGGAGCTGCGGTTCGCTCCGGGGGAGGAGGCACCGGCGGACCGGGTGGCCGACCTGGCCGACCGGGTCGAGGTGCTGCCCGACCGCCTGCTGCTCTACACCGCGGCGGGCGAGTCGGCGCTGGAGCAGGTGCACCAGCGCGGGGTGCGGCCGCTGTCGTCGCTGGTGCGGCGGAGCACGCTGGAGGACGTGTTCCTGCGCCTGACCGGTCGGACGCTGGTGGACTGATGAGCGTTTCGTCGACGGGCCGGGTCGTCCCGGCGTGGCAGGGCGCGTGGTTGCGCGTCGAGGGGTACTGGGCGTGGTACCGCCGGTACTGGAAGTCCAATGTGTACTCGACCGGCCTGCAGCCGCTGTTGTTCCTGCTGGCGATGGGGCTCGGCTTCGGCTCGCAGGTGCAGGCCGGGCCGGCCACCGGCGGACTGTCCTATGTGCACTACATCGCGCCCGCGCTGCTGGTGTCGGCAGCGATGCAGAACGCGGTGGGGGAGTCGACGTACCCGGTGCTGTCCGGGTTCAAGTGGCAGAAGGACTACCTGGCCGTCACGGCGACGCCGGTCACGCCGGGGCAGGTGCTCGGCGGGCACCTGATCTGGGTGACGTTGCGGCTGTTGCTGTCCGGCGCGGTGTACGCCCTGATCGCGGTGCCGTTCGGGGCGTGGCTGAACGCCGGGGCGGTGCTGGTCGTGCTGGTCGGCGCCGTGACCGGCCTGGCGTGCGCCGCGCCGGTGACGGCCCTCGCCGCGACGACGTACGACGAGGGCGTCCGGTTCAACGCCGTGTTCCGGTTCGTGGTGATGCCGATGACGTTGTTCGCGGGGACGTTCTTCCCGATCGAGCAGATCCCGGTGGCGCTGCGCTGGCTCGCCTGGATCTCCCCGCTGTGGCACGGCAACGAACTCGCGCGGGGCGTCACCCTCGGCGGCCTGGAGCTGCTGCCCGCGCTCGGCCACCTGGCGTTCCTGGCGGCCCTGTTCACCGTGGGGGCGCTGCTGGCGCGCCACTACTTCTACCGCCGTCTGGTGGTGTGACCATGCCCGCCTGCTCCCTGCGGACCACCCGACTCCGGCCGACCACGCGAGGGCACCGATGACCACACTCAGCGAAACCCCGCGCCGCGGCGTCCTCCTCCGCGTCCTGCCGCCCGGCCTGTACGCCGGCCGCGCCAGCAAGCTCGTCGAGCGCTCGATCCTGGCCTACTCACGCATGTGGCTGGTCTTCGCGTCCGGCGTGCTGGAGCCGCTGTTCTACCTGGTCGCGTTCCAGATCGGCTTCGGCAGGCTCGTCGGTGACGCCATCGGAGCGGACGGGCAGCCGATGAGCTACGTCGCGTTCGTCGCGCCCGCCCTGCTCGCCTCGTCCGCCATGAACGGCGCCGTCTTCGACAGCACGTTCAACGTGTTCTTCAAGTTCCGTTACGCCAAGACCTACGACGCGATGCTGGCCACCCCGATCGGCCCGCTGGACATCGCGATCGGCGAGATCTCGTGGGCTGTCCTGCGCGGCGGGCTCTACTCGGTCGCGTTCTTCGCCGTGATGGCCGCGATGGGCCTGGTCACCTCGCCGTGGGCGCTGCTGCTGATCCCGGTCGCGCTGCTGATCGCGCTGGCCTTCGCCGCGATTGGCATGGCCTGCGCGACCTTCCTCCGCTCGACGTCCCAGTTCGACTACATCCAGCTGGCCGTCGTCCCGATGTTCCTGTTCGCCACGACGTTCTACCCGCTGTCGGTCTACCCGGGGCCGCTGCAGGTGCTGGTGCAGTGCTCACCGCTCTACCACGGGATCCAGCTGATGCGCGAGTTCGCCGTCGGCGCCCTGCACCCGGGCATGATCGGCCACGTCGCGTACCTGGTGGCGCTGGCGGTGCTCGGCATCTGGGGCGCGGCCCGCCGCCTCAGCGGACTGCTCCTGCGCTGACCCGTGCTCGGTGAGGTGGTGGCCCGCCGGGCGCGGCACCCGGCCGCACCTGTTGCCACCGCCTCGGGTCGCCCTGCGCGCCGGCATGGTCGGTCACGTCGCCTACTCGGTGGCGCCGTCCTGGGCATCTGGAGTGCGGCCTACCGCGTCAGCGGGCTGCTTCCGCGCTGGCCAGTGCCGGGCGAGGGGCAGCCCGCCGGCGCGGCACCCGGCCGCGCCCGTTGCCACCGCCTCGGGGCACCCTGCACCCCCGCATGGTCGGTCACATCGCCTCATAGGGGCGCGGTGCCCGTCGGGCGCGGCCCGCCGCCTCAGCGGCCTGCTCCTGCGCTGACCCGCGCCGGGTGAGGTGGTGGCCCGCCGGGCACCGGCCGCGCCCGTTGCCACCGCCTCGGGTCGCCCGGCATGGTGGGCCACATCGCCTCATGCGTGGCCGGGTCCTGGCCGTTCGGGGCGCGCGGGGCGCCGACCGCGCCAGCTCGTGCCCGCTGTCTCGCGGAGGCGCGGGGTCACCTTTGCACCCGGGCAGGGAGGCCACATCGTCTACCCGATGGCGCCGTCCGGGCATCTGGAGCACGGCCCAACGCCACAGCGGGCTGCTCCCGCGCCCGCAGTCGCGTGGAAGCGCCGGACCACCTCGCACCCCGGCATGCCCGACCACATCGCTCACAGTGGCGCCGTCCTGGCCACCCGGAGCGCGGCCCACCGTCAGCCGGCGCCGACGCGCACCAGCCCATGCCCGTAGAAGCCGTTGTAGCCGGTGTACCCGGCGCAGAACGCGTCCTGCCGTCCGTCGCCGGTGAGGTCGTAGTCGGCGGGGCAGGGCACCGGCCGCGCGCGTTCCTCCAGCGCGCGCCGCAGCTGCCGGGCCGTCGAACCGGGCCGCTCGGCCGCGAGCACCGCCGCTGCGCCGGCCACGTGCGGCGCCGCCATCGACGTGCCGCACAGTTCGCCGTACCCGCCGGGCGTGGTGGACAGCACGCACGTGCCGCGGTCGCCGCCCGGCGCGGTCAGGTCCACCACGCCGAGCCCGTACGAGCTGTACCCGGCTTTCACCTCGTCCGGCCCGACCGCCGACACCGCCACCACGTCCCGCAGCGCGGCCGGCAGCGCGTCGCACCCGCCCGCCCGGGACGCCGGGGTCAGGTCGACGGCGTCGTTCGTCGCCGCGGCCACGTTCACCGTGCCCCGCGAAGCCGAGTAGGTCAGCGCCCGGCCGACCACCTCGCGCACGACCTCGCGTTCCGGTGTCCAGGCGCACGACGAGGCCCACGTGTTGATCGCGAAGCTGCTGTTGGTGACCGCCATCCCGCGCTCGGCCGCCCACATCAGCCCGCACACCACGGCCTCCGGGGTGACCAGACCACGGTCGTCGATGACCTTGACCGACGCCACCCGCGTGCCCGGCGCGACCCCGGTCGTGCCGCGGCCGTCGTCGGCCGCCGCGATGATCCCCGCGACGTGCGTGCCGTGCGCCGACGTCGTCGCCCGCCACGCGCGCTCAGCCGGGTCGGGCACACCGCTCAGACAGCCGGCCGAGTCGCCCCGGTCGAGGGCGTCCGCGAGGTCGGGGTGGTCCGGGTCGATGCCCGAGTCCAGGACACCGACCACGACGTCCGGGCTGCCCGTGCCGGGCCCGCCCACCGCGGCGAGGTTCCACTGCTCGCCGGCGCGGTCCGCGGACGGCACCTCCGACGGCGTGGTCGCCCGCAGGCTGGGCCGCGCCGACCGCTGCCCCGCCCGCCGCTCGTTCTGCGCGCTGTACGTGCGGCCGGGGCCCATCCGCGGCGCGAAGTCCGGGTCGCCGGAGGTGGCGACGCCCACACCGATCTGCGGGTGATACCCGGTCAGCTGCCCGCACGCGGCTCCCACCTGGTCGCGGGCCGCCGGTTCGGGCGTGTCGCGGTCGAAGACGACCAGGTACCGCACGTCGCGCCCGCTGTCCGAGCACGCCTGCTCCGGCTCCGCCGCCGCGACGTGGGCCGGCGCCACCACCAGGACGGCGCACGCCACCGCCACCAGTGATCGTCCGAAGCCGGGCAACGGGGACCTCCAACAGGGCGAACAGCGGCCGGGGGGCCGTCGGCGTCCTGCCGCACGCTAAGCCACCCCGCGCGGCGGCGACAAGCGCACGCGGCAAGTTCGCCCGGCCGTGGTCACGTGCCTGTTGGCACCGAGTACGCCGCACCGGACGCACCGTGTGGGATACTCGGCTTGGCTGCTTCCGCCGACACGTCCGCGACCTGCGGTCCGTCCGGGGGTTGCGGTCCGGAGACAGGCCGGAAGAGCGCCAGGTCGTCGCCGCCAGGAACCACCTGGGTGGCTCGACGAGCGGCAGGCGGGCGGGAACCGCCGGCTCGGACGGCCCGTCACCGAGCGGACCTGCCATCGGCGGGTGCCGGACCCCGGCACCGTCGGGGCGAGACGAGGCACAGGATTCCCGCCGGCGGTGACCACCCCGGCGGAACAGACAGGAAGGGCCCCTGTGCGGCCGCGTCCGCCAGCCCAAGCGGCTGGGACGCGCCCGGGGGCGGAGGAGATGTATGTCGAACGCGGACACACCCGCCGAGAACACCGGCGGGAACACCGCCCTACCCGCAACCGGCCCGCTGGGCGAGTTGCCGCCCCGCGTCCGGGTGCACGCCCTGGCGAAGCTGCTCGGCTCCAACAGCCGGGTCGTGCTGGCGAAGCTCACCGAACTGGGTGAGACGGCGCGCAGCGCCCAGTCGAGCGTGCCGCGGGAGGTCGCGGTGAAGGTCGCCGAGGCGCTCGCCCCGGCCGACGAGCAGGCCGTCGAGGAGGCCGCCGCTCCCGAGGCGGTCGCCCCGGCCGAGGACGCGGCGCCCGCGCCGGACGCCGTCCCGGAGAGCACGCCCGAGCCGGTCGTCGAGACACCGGCCGCCCAGACCACCCCCGAGCCCGCCACCCAGGCGACGCCGGAGCCCGAGACCGCGCCGGCGGCCGCGGCGCCCGAACCCGTGGCCGAGCCCGAGCCCGAGCCGGTGCGGCAGCCGCAGCGCCCGCCGCACATGCCGGTCTTCGCGGCCCCGTCGCCGGTGTTCCTGCCGCCGGAGGCCGGTGCCGTCGAGGAGGAGCCCGCCCCCAAGGCGGAGCAGCCCGCCGAGGTCAAGCCGGTGGACGAGGACTCCGACGAGGGTGAGGACGGCGCAGGCCGCCGTCGCCGCCGCCGGGGCCGTCGCGGCCGTGGCCGGGGCAAGGGCGGCGACGAGAACGCCACCGAGACCACCGAGGCCGACGAGACCGCGCCTGCCGAGGAGACCGCCAAGGCCGAGGACGAGGACACCGCCGACGAGGGCGAGCCGTCCGAGGACACCGACGAGACCGAAGGCTCGAGCCGTCGCCGCCGTCGCCGTCGCCGCCGCAAGGGCTCGGACGGCGACAGCGCCGACGCCACCACCGACGACCCGCCGAACACTGTCGTCCACGTCCGCGAGGCGAAGGCCGAGGAGAAGAGCGGCAGCAGCTCGGACGGGGTGCGCAGCGTCCGCGGCTCCACCCGGCTGGAGGCCAAGCGCCAGCGCCGCCGGGACGGCCGCGAGGCGGGCCGCCGCCGCGCGCCGATCCTGTCCGAGGCCGAGTTCCTGGCCCGGCGCGAGTCGGTCGAGCGCACGATGGTGGTCGCCGAGCGCGGCGAGCACACCCAGATCGGCGTGCTCGAGGACGGTGTCCTGGTCGAGCACTTCGTGACCTCGCAGGGCAGCGGCTCGATCGTCGGCAACGTCTATCTGGGCCGCGTGCAGAACGTGCTGCCCTCGATGGAGGCCGCGTTCGTCGACATCGGCCGCGGCCGCAACGCCGTGCTCTACGCCGGCGAGGTCGACTGGGACGCCGCCGGCCTGGAGGGCAAGTCCCGCAAGATCGAGCAGGCCCTGTCCACCGGCGACAACGTGCTGGTGCAGGTCACCAAGGACCCGGTCGGGCACAAGGGCGCCCGGCTGACCACCCAGATCTCGCTGCCGGGCCGCTTCCTGGTCTACATGCCCTCGGGCGGCGCCACCGGCATCTCGCGCAAGCTGCCGGAGAACGAGCGGCGGCGGCTGAAGGACATCCTCAAGCGGATCGTCCCCGAGGACGCCGGTGTGATCATCCGCACCGCGTCAGAGGGCATCAGCGAGGAGGAGCTGGAGCGCGACGTCCGGCGGCTGAAGGCGCAGTGGGAGGTCGTCAAGGAGAAGGCCGACGCGGCCACCTCCGGCAAGAAGTCCTCCGCCCCGGTGATGCTCTACGAGGAGCCGGACCTGCTGGTCAAGGTGGTCCGCGACCTGTTCACCGAGGACTTCGTCTCGCTCGAGGTCCAGGGCGACACGGCGTGGGAGACCATCCGCGCCTACGTCGAGCACGTCGCGCCGGACCTCACCCCCAGGCTCAAGCGCTACGTCGGCACCGGTGACGTGCTGGCCGAGCACCGCATCGACGAGCAGCTCACCAAGGCGCTGGACCGCAAGGTGTGGCTGCCCTCCGGCGGTTACCTGGTCATCGACCGCACCGAGGCGATGACGGTGATCGACGTCAACACCGGCAAGTTCACCGGTTCGGGCGGCAACCTCGAGGAGACGGTCACCCGCAACAACCTGGAGTCGGCCGAGGAGATCGTGCGCCAGCTGCGGCTGCGCGACATCGGCGGCATCATCGTGATCGACTTCATCGACATGGTGCTGGAGTCCAACCGGGAGCTGGTGCTCAAGCGGCTGACCGAGTGCCTCGGCCGGGACCGCACGCGTCACCAGGTCGCCGAGGTCACCTCGCTGGGCCTGGTGCAGATGACCCGCAAGAAGATCGGCACCGGCCTGCTCGAGGCGTTCTCCACGACGTGCGAGCACTGCAAGGGCCGCGGGGTCATCGTCTCGACCGAGCCGGTGAAGTCGGGCAACGGCGGCAACGGCGGCGGGCACCAGCACGGCGGTGGCGGCGGCGGTTCGCGCCGGTCGCGCGGCCGCGCCAAGGTCGAGGAGCCGCAGGCGGAGAAGACGCCCGAGCCGTCGCCGGTGCAGCGGGAGAGCACGATCTCGGCCGTCGAGGCGATGGCCAAGGCCGCGAAGATCGCCTCGACGAAGACCGAGGGCGGCGAGAAGGCGGAGAACGGCGCGGCCCCGGCCGAGGCGACCCCCGCCGAGGCGCACACCGGCGCGGAGAAGGCCGGCAGCGACCGCCCTGACCGGCGGTCCCGCTCCCGCGGGAAGGCCCGCGCCGAGACGGCCCAGCCCGAAGCCCAGACCCAGCCGAACGCGACGGTCCAGCCCGAGGCGGCGCCCCAGCCCCCGGCTCCGGCCGAGGCGCAGGCCGAGCCCAGCGCGACCAACCAGGCTGACGTAGCGGCCCAGCCCAGCGCGGCTGACAAGTCGGGTGCCGCCCAGTCGGGTGCGACCCAGACCGCTGCCACGGCTCAGTCCGGTGCCACGGCTCAGTCCGGTGCCGTGGGTCAGTCCGGTGCCGTGGTTGGCGTGCCGCTGCGTGTTGTCGTACTCGACGAGCAGCCGCGGTCCGGTGAGCCGGTAGTAGTGCGGTTCGCCCGGGGCGAGGC